>JAAZOP010000509.1 GCA_012797735.1 Myxococcales bacterium | reverse complement strand
CGTCGCCGCCGCATCGGCCGATTCCGGCGACGAGCCGACGTCGGCCGCCTGGGAGCCGTAGCCCGGGGGAGGAGCCTCCTCCGCCGGCGGCTGCTCGCGCACCTCCAGGTCGGGCGGCCCGGCCCGCGCCGGCTCGTCCTTCTTGCAGCCTGCGGCGCCGAGGGCCGCGCCGAGCGCCAGGGCGGCGGCGACCCTGGCCGGACCGCGCGGCGACCCCGCCGGCAGGTACTCCGGCGGATGCACCCGCGGCGCATCGCCGTGCACATGCACCCGGAACCGCCGGCCGCCGACCTCGATCTCGTCCTGGTCGAGCAGGATCACCGGCTTCGTCGCCGGGACCTCCAGCACCCGGGCGGCCCGGCGCACGACGACCCGCCCGCCGCGCTCGGGCCGATACAGCACCAGCCGCTCGTCGGCGGAAACCCACAACTCGCAGGCCGCCCCGGCGTCGTCGCGCCACGAGACGGTGCCCGCTCCATCCACGCGCAGCCCCGGCGCCCGCCCGACCAGCGCCACGCACCGCAGGTAGCGCTCGCCCGGCGAACGCGGGTCGAGGTCCTCCAGACAGATGGCGAGTGGTCGGCTCATGCGATCCCTCCTCCAGACGGCCGCCCGGCGCGGCCAGCGTCGCGCATCCCGCGCCGCAGGTCAAACGACGCCGGGGAACGTCCGACGGCAAGGCCCCCGCCGGCCTTGTCGTTCGCACCGCCCTCCCGTACGATCCGGAACGGCGTTCGATCGCCGGGAGGAGACAAGATGCGCGAATCCGCGACCTGCGTCCGGTGGCTCGTCCTGCTGGCGCTCGGCGCCACGTCCGCCTGCACCGACGACGACGGAGGGGGCGACGCCACCGATGCCGCCGGGGACGACGCGATGGCGGAGACGCCGCCCGACGCGACCGACGACGGCCCGGACGAGACGCCGCCGGACGCGACGGAGGACGGCGGAGGGGAAACGCCCGCCGAGGCGTTCGAGGACGGGACCGGGGACGTGCCCGCCGGGACGCTCTCCGAGCGCTACCCGGGGGACCTCGGGCTGGGCGGCGACCCGGCGGTCGTCTGGTTCGAGGACTTCGAGGAGGGTTCGACGGCGGCGATCGCCGCGCGCTACGACCAGGTGCGCGACGACGGCCGCTGGTCGCTCGTCGCCGACACCCCCAACGGCCGCGGCTCGGCCCTCGCCCTGCGGGCCGGGAACGGTCGCGAGGCGGTCGATCTGTACAAGCAGCTTCCCGACCACGACGAGTGGTACGTGCGGTGGTACGCGAAGTACCAGCCGGGCGTCCACTGGCACCACTCGGGCCTGTGGATCGGCGGCTACAACCCGGCCACCCCGTGGCCCAATCCGCAGGCCGGCCGGCGTCCCGAGGGCGACGACCGGTTCTCGGTCGCGGTCGAGCCGGTCTGGAACTCGCCGAGCCTGCGCTTCGACTTCTACAACTACTGGATGCGCATGCACTCCTGGATGGAGACGCCGGTCGATGACGGAACCGCGTACTACGGCAACGCGCTGGTGCACCGCAACGACTTCACCGTCGACGAGGACTCGTGGGTCTGCCTCGAGATGCACGTGCGGCTGAACCCGGACCCGTCGAGCGGGGCGGGGGCGGTGCTGGAGGTCTGGAAGAACGACGCGCCGGTGGCGAGTTTCACCGACACCGGACCGCTCGGGTACTGGATCCGCGACAAGTTCTGCACCGCGGCCGCGGACGGCCGCGAGTGCACCGACTACCCCGCCCCGTTCACCGAGGTCCTCGACCTGCAGTACCGCAGCACGACGGCGCTGCGGCTGAACCACTTCTGGCCGCAGAACTACATCACCGAGGGCCCCGAGGGGACGCTGGCCTTCGACCAGATGGTGGTGGCGACGGCGCGCGTCGGCTGCATGCGCTGAAGCGGCGGGCGCCAGCGCCGCGGGGCACGACCGGGAGGAACGACGGGCGGCGTCACGGCGGCCGCCTCGCCACCGTCGACCGGGGAGGACCGCCCGGCCGCGCGCGAGGCGGAAGACCGCACGTCGCCGCCGCGGCGGCCGCTGCGGCCCTCCGGACCTCCCATCGCTTCTCCGGCACCCCGGGGAGTGGTGGACGATCGCACCGCCGGGGCTACCGCGAGATCTCGACGCCAGCGCCGGGATCGTCCGGGGGCGACCCGGCGGCCCTGTCCTCTCCGAACAGCAACCACGGAACGGCGCGACCGACCGAAGCGGCGAGGCCGGCGCCCGTCATCCCCTCCGGCACCCAGACCTCGAAGCCGAGCGTCCGGTCCTGCAGCGTCAGGCGCGCCTGCCGCACCGCCTCGAACAGCTTGGCCGCGTCGCCGGCGACCGACGACCCGTCCGGCATTCGGCGCAAGGCGCCGAGCACCTCCGCCTGCTCTTGATCCATCTCGGTCAGCATCTCGGTGAACTCCCCGACCACTTCTCCGGCCGTCTCGGGGACCGCGAAGGTGAACGAGCCGGCGACGCCGAGGCGCGGGGTGGTGCGCAGCGACGCCCCGCCGGTGAACGACTCGTCGTGGCGTCCCCCCGACTCGTCGCGACCGAAGGCCGCGACGTAGGCCGGGCCCGCGCCGACGGCCTTCCGGATCGCCTCGATCTCCGCCGACGAGGACAGCGGCCGCGTGGGGCGGCCCGTCCGGATCGGACCGACCAGCTCCGGCCCGCCCAAGACGACGGTGCGCGGCCCGAGCGTCGCGGCGGCGAAGTCGCGGTCCAGCTCCACGTAGCCCTGCGCGGCCTGCGCCACCGCCTCCCGCGGAAGCTTGCCCCCCGACACGGTCACCGCACACTCGATCAGGCCCGGCAGATCCAGATCGCCTTCGAGGATCGCCGCCGCGGTGTCGTTTCCCCCGGGGAAATCGACCGCCTCGAGCGTCACCAGCTCGACGGCCGCCGCCAGCTCGACGAGACAGTTCGGGTCGCCGGGCACCTCCCGGCGCACCGCCTCGACGAGACCACCCAGGATCGAGCGGACGTCGGCGGCGGAGAACAGGGCCCGCACGTCGACCTGCACCACGATGACCAGCTTCCCGTCGCCCGGGAGTCGCGTGAGGTGCGCCGCCAGACCGGGCGCGAGCGGACCCGCGGGCGGGAGGTCGGCCGGCAGGGCCGGCGCCACGGGCGACACGCCAGGGCGCGGGGCGGCGAGGTCGCCCGGCCGGTTCCCCGGCGGCGGCTCGACCGGCGGTCCGGCGGACTCGTCGCACTTCGACCCGAGGCACTTCGCCGCGGACGGCGGCGGTTCCGTCTCGGCGGACTCGCCGGCCGCCGCCGATGCCGTTCCGGCCGCGCCCGGCGGTGTAATCGTCCCGGCCCCCGGCGCCGTCCCTGCCGTCGTCGTCGCCGCGCCCGGGCCGCCGTCGCAGGTGCACGACGGGCACTCCTTCGACCGGCACCCGGTCGCCGTCGCGATCGCGCACAGCGCCCCCCACACCAGAATTCGCTTGGCCATCGAAACCTCCCTCCTCGAGAACGAACACTCTTAGCAGTCGGCCAAGTCGTCGTCCAGCAGCAACCCTTCAGGGACCGGCTCGACCTCGAGCCGGTCCCGCCGCTTGACCCCGTCCGGCGGGCCGACGGAGAATGCCGGCCCGGTCGGGTGGGGAGCCGGCGCCCGGGCGCGGGACGTCTGCGGGGCGTCCGACGGAAGGAGACACGCGGCATGGCCCTGGTATCCGCCTACGAGTACTCGGTCGTTCCGGACCTGCCGGAGGAGTTGCGGCCGCTGTTGCGCATCGCCAACAACCTCTGGTGGACCTGGAATCCGGACGCGGTGGCCCTGTTCCGGCGCGTCGATCCCGAGTTGTGGGAGGCGACGCGCAACCCGGTGCAAATGATCGGGACCCTCAAGCCGCGGCGGTTGCGCGAGCTGCGGACGGACGACGTGTTCCTGTCGCAGCTCGAGCGGGTGAACGGGCAGCTCGAGGAATACCTGGCGCACCGGAGCTGGTACGAGCGGATCTACGGCGAGGAGTTGGGGTGCCGGATTGGCTACTTCTCGGCGGAGTTCGGGTTGCACGAGTGCCTGCGGATCTACGCGGGGGGCCTGGGCCTGCTGGCGGGCGACCATCTGAAGAGCACGTCCGACCTCGGTCTGCCGCTGGTGGCGGTCGGGCTGGCGTACCGCGTGGGCAACCTCCAGCAGTACCTGAACCTGGACGGCTGGCAGCAGGAGCTGTTTCCCGAGAACGACTTCTTCAACCTGCCGATGACGTTGGAGCGGCGGGAGGACGGGACGCCGCATCGCATCCAGATCGAGCTGCCGGAACGCAAGGTGGCGGCACAGATCTGGCGGGTGCAGGTGGGGCGCGTCCCGCTGTACCTGCTCGACACGAACCTCCCGGAGAACGCGCCGCCGGACCGCGACATCACCGAGCAGCTCTACGGCGGCGACCTCGACATGCGCATCAAGCAGGAGATCCTGCTCGGGATCGGCGGTGTGCGCGCGCTGGACGCGCTGGGGAAGCTGCCGACGGTCTGCCACATGAACGAGGGGCACTCGGTGTTCCTGGCGGTGGAGCGGATCCGGCTGCTGGTGCGCCGGGGCCTGACGTTCGACGAGGCGCGCGAGGCGGTGGTGGCGAGCAACGTGTTCACGACGCACACACCGGTTCCGGCGGGCAACGACGTCTTCCCACCCGAGATGATCAAGCGCTACTTCGCCGACTACGTCCCGCAGCTCGGCATCACGATGGAGCAGTTCCTCGACCTCGGCCGGCTCCGCCCGGGCGCCGCGGACGAGCCGTTCGCGGTGACGGTGCTCGCGCTGCGGCTCTCGAGCTTCGCCAACGGCGTTTCCAAGCTGCACGGGGCGGTGTCGCGGCGGATGTGGCGCCCGCTCTGGCCGTCGCTGCCGCCGGACGAGGTGCCGATCACGCACATCACGAACGGCGTGCACACCCGCTCCTGGTACGCCGACGAGATCGCGCGCCTGTACGACCGCTACCTGGGGCCGAAGTGGGCGGAGGACCCGGTCGATCAGCGGATCTGGCAGCGCGTCGATCGGATCCCCGACTCGGAGCTGTGGCGGGCGCGCGAGCGGCTGCGGGGCCGGATGGTGGCCTTCGCCCGACAGCGGCTGGCGGAGCAGCTCCGGCGGCGGGGGGCGCACCGCGAGCGGATCCTGGAGGCGAAGGAGGTGCTGGACCCCGAGGCGCTGACGATCGGGTTCGCCCGGCGCTTCGCCACCTACAAGCGAGCCACGCTGATCACCCGCGACCTCGAGCGTCTCGACCGGCTGCTCAACCACGCCGACCGTCCGGTGCAGGTCATCCTGGCCGGCAAGGCGCATCCGAAGGACGAGCCGGGGAAGCAGCTGATCCGGGAGATCATCCGGATCGGCAACGACCCGCGCTTCCGCCGCCGCTTCGTGTTCCTCGAGGACTACGACATCCACGTCGCGCGCTACCTGGTGCAGGGATGCGACGTGTGGCTCAACACCCCGCGCCGTCCCCTGGAAGCCTCCGGCACCTCGGGGATGAAGGCCGTGATGAACGGCGCCCTGCACGTGTCGGTGCTCGACGGCTGGTGGGTCGAGGGCTACCAGGGCGACAACGGCTGGGCGATCGGCGCCGGCGAGGAGTACAAGGACACCGAGGAGCAGGACCGCATCGAGAGCCTGCTGCTGCTCGAGATCCTCGAGGACGCCGTGGTGCCGCTGTTCTACCGCCGCGGACCCGACGGCCTGCCCCGCGACTGGATCGCGATGATGAAGGCCTCGATGCGCTCGCTGTGCCCCGTGTTCAACACGAACCGGATGGTCGAGGAGTACCTGGAGAAGGCGTACCTGCCGAGCGCGATCGCGTGGAAGGCGCTGGCGGAGCAGGAGTTCGCGCGGGCGCGGGAGATGGCCCGCTGGCGCGCCCGGATCCGGGAGCACTGGAACAACGTGGCGGTGCGCGAGGTCCAGACCGAGCGCCGCGAGCAGCTCAAGGTGGGGGAGGACCTGCCGGTGCGGGTGGTGGTCGATCTGGGCGAGCTGACGCCCGAGGACGTCGCGGTCGAACTGTACTACGGCCCGCTGGACGCCCGGCGGGTCGTCGTCGAGGGCCGGGTCGTCGGCATGAAGCCGGCCGAGCAGGTGGCGCAGGGCCAGCACCGCTACGTGGGCGCCGTCCCGCTGCTCTCGTCGGGACGCCACGGCTTCCTGGTCCGCGTGCGCCCGCACCGCGCCGGCACGCTGCGCGCCGCCGAGCCCGGCCTGGTGACCTGGGGCTAGCCGCCCCGCCGCCGCCGAAGAAAGGATAGGGGACAGCGACCATGCCCGACGCGACCAACGCCGCCGCGCCCGAGCCGCCGGCGAAGTTCCCCCGCACGTTCTGGACCGCGAACCTGACGGAGCTGTTCGAGCGCGGCGCGTACTACTCGATGGCCAGCTTCGTCGTCATCTACCTCGGCCGCCTCGGCCTCGGCGATTACTGGCCCTCCGTGCTCAACGGCCTGCTCTGGACGCTGGTCTACTTCCTGCCGATCCTCTCGGGCACGATCGCCGACCAGGTCGGCTTCCGCCGCTCGCTGCTCGTCGCCTTCGTCCTGCTCGCCGGCGGCTACTTCCTGATGGGCTTCCCCGCGTGGCTCGGCGGCGCGACCCTCTCCCCCGAGGTCGGCAACGAGGTCACCGCGGACGCCGCCGTCTGGCTGCCGCTCCTCGCCGGCATCCTGCTGATCGGCCTCGGCGGCTCGGTGATCAAGCCGTGCATCTCGGGCACGGTGCAGAAGACCGCCGGCCGGCGCGCCACCCTGGCCTTCGCCATCTTCTACATGGTGATCAACATCGGCTCGCTGCTCGGCCGCGGCGTCTCGTGGTACGTCCGCGGACGGCTCGGCCTGCCCTACATCTTCGCCGTCGCCATGGGCTGCTCGGTCGTCGCGTTCCTCGTCGTGACCCTGTTGTACGAGGACCCCGACCGGCTCCGGCGCGAGGCCGCCGCGCCCCAGAAACCGCGCCGCTCCGTCGGCCGCATCCTGCTCGACATGGTCCTGGTCCTGCGGAACCCCCGCTTCGCCCTGTTCCTGCTCGTCTCCGCCGGCTTCAACTTCCTGTACGCCCAGGTCTACAACGTCCTGCCGCTGTACCTGAAGAAGGTCGTCGAGACCAACCCGGCCGTGGACATCTACACCATGGCCAACCCCCTGACGATCGTCCTGTTCCAGCTCCTCGTCACGCGGCTCTTCGGGAAGATGAAGCCGATCCGCTCGATGGTCGTCGGCTCGCTGATCATCGGCGTCGCGATGCTGATCAACGTCGTCCCCGTCCTGGTCCTCGGGGACGTCCGCGCCTCCGCGCTCGACCTGCTCCCGATCGGCTCGCTGTTCATCGTGCTCACGGTTTCGCTGATCGCCTTCGGCGAGCTGTTCACGATGGCGCGGACCTACGAGTACATCGGCGCGTTGGCCCCCCAGGGCCAGGAAGGGCTGTTCCTCGGCTATGCCAACCTGCCGATGGCCATCGGCTCGCTGCTCGGCGGCCCCGTCGGCGCGTTCATCTTCAACGAGGTCATGTGCCGCGGCGCGACGAAGCGCCCCGACGGCCTGCTCGAACTCGATCCGCACTGGAACTCGCTCGGGTGGACCATCCTGATGGGGATCGGCTTCCTCTCGGCCCTCGCGATGTTCCTGTACAACCGCTGGCTGCAGCGCCACCCGGCCGCACCCACGCCCGCCTAGCCCCTCGCCTCGGCCCGCACTCCCCCTGCCGTGCCCGCCCCCGGGCGAGGCAAGCCCGGACCCCGGGCTCGTCCGGCACCGCGCGGAACGAGCGCTTCCCGCGGGACGCCGCGCACCGGTCGCGCGTCGTCGCCCGCGCTACCTCGGCAGCCCGAGCGCCTGGCGCACGCGGCCGATCTCCCGATCGCATTCCTGCTGCGCCTGCGTGACCCGCTCCTCGAACCGGACCGCCGGCACGCACGCGCGTTCCGCCTCGGCCACCAGCGCCGCCGGATCGGCCGCGTCCTCCCGCAGATCGTGCACGCGCTGCTGGAGCAGGTCGAGCGCCGCCTTGCACTGCCGGTTCTGCTCGTACCACTGCGCGATCGCCTCGTACTGCCGCACGCACGCCTCGCGGGCCCGCTCCACCCGCGGGTCCCGCAGCCGCAGCAGCCGCAGCGGATCGATGTCCCCGTCGCTCAACTCCGGGTGCCGCTCGAGGTCCGCCGTGTCGGCCAGCAGGCGTTCGAGCGCCTTGAGCTCGGCCTTGGCGGCGTCGTCGTCCAGCGTCCGGCCTCGGTCGCAGGCGACGCCGAGCGCGACGCCGAGGCCGAGCAGCGCGGCGGGCAGCCGCCGGGACGCGATCGTCCGCCGGCGGGCGAAGCCGCCGGAAGGCGACCCGCGCCCGTTCCGCCGCCCGTCTCCGTCCGTGGATTCGCCCATCGACCGCTCCGGCGCCGGCCG
>JAAZOP010000508.1 GCA_012797735.1 Myxococcales bacterium | reverse complement strand
GCGCGCCGCGCCCGCCGCTCGTGGCTCGACCCGACCGGCCCGAGCGGCCTGGCCCTGCTGCTGCTGCTCGGCGGCGCCACGGGTCTCGCGACCGCGATGGTCGCCGGCGACACCCCGCGCGCCTGGCTCGTCGCCGTCGCCGAGGCGGCGCTGCTGTTGCTGCCGCCGTTCCTGGTCGCCTCCGAACGCGCGCTGCCGCCGGTGCTGCCGGGCGAGTCGGGGGTCGCCCTGGAACGCGTCCGCCGGGTGCTGCGGCGCCTCGACCCGCCGTCCCCCCTCGAGACGACCTTCCTCGTGCAGGACGACACGACGGGACACCCGGCGGAACTCCGCCTGCGCGTCCGCTGCCCGGCCGCCCGGGTGGCGCGGGTGGCCGAGGTGGCCGTCGAGTGGATCTGGTCGCGGTGGGGCTGGCATCCCTCCTTCGCCGTGCTGCTCGAGCTGCCGACCGGCAGCCGCCTGCGCGCGGGCGAGACCGGCTTCCCGCGCGACGCCGCCTGCCGTGTGGCCGATGACCTGGACCGCGAGCTGTGGGTCTTTCGCGTCCCGACCGCCCGCGCGGCCGCCGTTCGCCTCCTGCGCGCCCTTGCCGCGGCCGAACGGGTCCTGGCCGGCGTCACGCCGCCGGTCGCCGGCCAGCGCGACGAGCCGCGGGCCGCGGCCTGACGCGCGACGAAGCGACCGGGTACCCGTTCACGGTATCCAGCACGGCTGGCCAGAGAACGAGTGGCGCGTCGGCGAGGGCCGCGCCCGAGCCGATGCGCGGGGGGTCCGGGGGGGACGCCGAGGCCGCGCCTGGGAAGCCGCCGCATTCCGGCAGATGTGCGGCCGGGCGGCCCCCCCCGGGTGAACGGATACGCGACCGGGACTCGCGCGAAGACCGGCCGCTTCCCAAACGCGCCGGGATGTGCTGAGGTCGCAGGCCATGGAGCGGTCGATGGAAGATCTCGCCCTGGCGGCCCGATGGGTGCGGGAGGGAGGGGCCGTGGCGCTGACCGGCGCGGGGATCTCGGTCGATTCCGGCATCCCCGACTTCCGGTCGCGCGGCGGCCTGTGGGAACGGTTCGAACCGTCGGAGTACGCCACGATTGAGGCGCTGGACCGGGATCCGGACAAGGTCTGGCGGATGCTGCGGGAGATGGGCCGGCTGGTGGCCGAAGCGCGGCCGAACCCCGGCCACGAAGCGCTCGCGCGTCTCGAGACGCTCGGACTCCTCGACGGCGTCATCACGCAGAACATCGACGACCTGCACCAGGCCGCGGGCTCGCGCCACGTCGTCGAGTTCCACGGCAATGCGCGGGCGCTGCGCTGCCTGCGCTGCGACGCCCGCAGCCGCCAGGACCGGCCGCCGCCGGGCGAGAAGGCGCCCCGTTGCCCCGCCTGCGGCGGCGTGCTGCGGCCGCAGGTGGTGTTCTTCGGCGAGCCGATCCCGCCGTCGGCCATGGCCGAGGCGGCCCGACTGGCCCGCGGGTGCCGCACGATGCTCGTCGTCGGCACCTCCGCCACCGTCGCGCCGGCGTCGCTGCTGCCGTTCATGGCGAAGGAGGCGGGCGCGCGCCTGGTCGAGGTGAACCTCGAGCCGACCTCGCTGAGCTGGGCCGCCGACCTCTCGCTCGCCGGTCGCTCGGCCAGCGTCACCCTCCCGGAACTCGTGCGCGCCGTCGAGGACTCGCCGGCGGCCGCCGCTCCGCGGGGGGGACCGCCCGGCCGCGGGTGCCCGACGCCGCGGGAGACCGGATGAACGGTCATCGCCGGTGTCGCGAGCGCAGGAGCGCGCGGCGGCGCAGCCCGCCGTCGAGAATCCGGCCGACCAGATCGTCGTAGCCGATTCCGACCGCGGCGGCGTTGAGCACGAGGTCGGAGTAGCCCGGCGTGAGGCCGGGCAGCGGGTTCAGCTCGATCACCCACGGCCGCCCCCGCTCGTCGACCCGGAAATCGACCCGCGCCACGTCGCGGCAACCGAAGAGATGGAACGACTCGAGCGCCCGGCGGCGGATCTCGGCGGCGAGGCTCCGGGGGAGACGGGCCGGGCAGACGTACTCGAGCTTCCCCTCCCAGTCCTGCTTGAGCGAGTACTCGTAGACGGTGCGGGGGCCGGAGCGCAGGAAGACCACCTCCATCGGCGGGAAGGCGACCGGCCGCGGCCAGCCGACGATCCCGACCGTGAACTCCCGCCCCGTCACGTAGCGCTCGACGAGCGCCGGCTGGCGGTAGCGCCGGATCATCCGCCGGCAGCGCCGGCGCAGCGACGCCTCGTCATCGACCACCGACGCGCCGGTGATCCCCTTGCTCGTCCCCTCGAGGTTGGGCTTCACGATCGCCGGGAAGCGCCAGCCGCGAGGCAGCGGTTCGCGCCCGGTTTCGCAGACGAAGAAGTCGGGGGTCGGCACGCCGCCGTCGCGGAGGATGCGCTTGCCCATCGCCTTGTCCAGGGTGGCGCAGAGCGCGGCCGGGTCGGAGCCGGTGTAGGGGATGTCGAGCATCTCGCAGAGCGCGGGGACGAGCGCCTCGCGGCTGCGCCCGGACCGCCCCTCGGCGATGTTGAACACCAGATCGACCCGCGCGCGCGCCAGCCGCACCGGCAGCCGCGCGTCGGCCTCGAGCCGCACGACGCGGTGCCCGCGGGCGGCGATGGCCCGGGCCAGCGCGGCGACGGTCTTCGGCGAGTCGTACTCGGCCTCGGCGTCGTTCCGCCGCGCATCGATCCGCTTGAGGTTGTAGGTCAGGGCGACGCGCAAACCGGTCATCGCCGCCCTCCTGCCCCGAAGGGCGGCGCGGCGTCAAGGGGAAAGTGCTACCGGAAGGGTTGGGGTCGGAGCCTCGCTAGAGGTCGAACGACGCCATCTCGACCGTCTGCTCGGGCGACAGCGTGTACTGGTAGGCGCCGACGATCTGGCCGCCGAACGAGATCGAGACGGTGATCGGGGTCGGGCCGGCGACGCCGCAGTCCGAGTAGTACTTCACGCGGATGATGTAGTGGCCGGCCGGCGGCTGGCCGTTCCAGTACACGTTCTCGACCACATCGCCGTTCGTGCAGGCGCCGCGGGCGTCGCGGTCGAGGAACCCGCCGGTCGGGCTCTGCGTCTGCATGTAGCTGATCTCGGTGCCCGACGGGTCGACGACGTAGAGGTCGATGTCGGCGGGGGTGTTCCAGCCGAGGGTGATCTGCAGGTTGCCGCTGCCGACCCAGCCTTCGTCGATCTGGCCGTTGCAGTTGTCATCGATGCCGTTCAGCACCTCCTGCGCGTTCGGATTGCAGGCCGGCTGCAAGGTCGTCACGCCCGTCACCAACACGGGTCGCGGCGCAGCGACCGTCGCCGTGCCAGTGACCGTCGCCGTGCCGACCACGGTCGGCGGCGGCGGCGCCGACACGGTCGCGTGCACCGTGGGAACCGCGGCGCGCCCCGTGATGTAGCAGCCGCCGAGCAGCATCAGCGCGCCCACCACCCCGAGAACCATCCACAGACCCTTCTTCATCTCTCGTCTCCTCCTCGTTGCCGTCCCGGTGACTCGGCGGCCCCGGCATTCCTCCGGGCCGCCCCGGAACGTGTTCCGCGCCGCGCCCACGCGCCGCGCTCGCCCCCGTTGCCTCGAAGGCCCGCGGCGCTCCATCGACGCCCGCCGGGCCCGCTCTCCGCCGTCGGCCCGGCCCGCCATCGACGCCTGCGGGCCGGAGCCGATTCAACCGCCTCTCGCGCTACATCTCGCGCATCAGGCTTCCGTACACGAAATCATGCAGTTTCTTGTCGTCCGGCGTCGCCTGGTCGGTTCCCGTGTCGGCGAAGATCGAATACACGAAACCGCGCTCGTCCATCTTCCACAGCAGCTCGACGACGTACTTCCGGTACTGAAGGTTGTTCGACGAGTCCTCCGCGAACTTGTACAGCTCGTCGATCCAGGTCAGGTACGGCGTCTCGTAGAACGTGAAGTTGTCCGAGTAGGACAACTTGTAGGCCAGCGGCGTGTACGAATCGGCCGCCTCCAGCCCCGCTTCCTGGATCGCCTTGTCGTAGGCGTCCTTGTCCACGCCGAGCCCGAGGGTCAGGCGCATGGTGAAGTAGTCGAGGAACTCGCGCTGGTCGAGGTCGCGGAGCTTGTGCAGCACCTCCAGCCGGCGGAACAGCACCTGGTTGTCGATCTCGTTCTTCGAGCGGACCATGATCGTGTACGGGTCGTTCGGGGTGCCGACGTTCGTGTAGATGTCGCGCAGCGTCTTGAGCACCGTGTGGGTCTTGAGCGCCGCGACGTTCGCATCGGGCGGCTTGGGGCCGTAGATCTCCTGGAAGATGGGGTCCGCCGCCTCGGGCGCGGCCGAGCAGATCAGCGCCAGGAGCGCGATCTCGCGGATGCGCGCGTCCGGGCCCCGGACCAGCGAGGCGAGCTGGTTGCCGATCTCGTTCGTGGTGGCCATCGAGCCGAACAGGGCGCCGAGCAGGTACAGGCGGTTGGCCGGCAGCGTCTTCAGCCCGCCCTGGTAGGTCGAGAGGAACGCGACCAGCTTGCTGATCGCCCGGTTCTCCGCGTCGGGGATCTTCGGCGCGAGGTCGTTGAGGGGGGCGAAACGGAAGTGCCCGTCGATCGCCTTGAGCAGGTAGCCGCGGACGTCCTGGTGCGTGTCGGGCGAGATGAAACCGTCGACGATCGCGTCGAGCGTCGGGCCGTCGGCGACGATGCCGAGGGAGGTGCCGGCGTAGAGGCCGACCTGCGGGTGGTCCGTCTCGTCGAAGGTCACGAACCGCAGGGTCTCGATCAGCTTGGGGTCCGGGTCGCCGAGGTACCCCAGCGCCTTGGCCATCGCCTGGCGGAACCGCACGTAGGTGTAGATCTGCTGGTTCATGTACTGGTCGTACTGGATCGGCTCGTTCGTGTCCGGGTAGCGCAGGAACGTCTTGTCGAGGCGCTGCCCGAGGAACTGGCGCGCCTCGCGGCGGAACGACGCGGAGGCGTTGTGCGCCAGACGCGCCATCGATTCCGAGGCGGGCGAGTAGTCGCCGCACCAGCGCTCCATCGCCTTCACCTTGGGGTCGTTGCGGTCCATCATCGCCTGGACCATCGTGATCTCGATCGGGCAGGTGAAGACCTTGGTGAAGTAGTAGATCTTCTGCTTGACGTCCATCACGCCGCTGTCGAAGACCCAGCGCAGCTCCTCGTGCTTCGTCTCGTCCAGCGACTTCGCCCCCTCCGCGAACTCCCGCAGGCGCTCGCGCCGCTTCACCATCTCCGGCAGCTCCTCGTACTCGCTCACCGGCGCCGGCGGCTCGGTGGCCACCGGCTGCCCGTCCGGGCCGAGCACCGGCGGCAGCTCCGGCACGAGATCGACCGCGGTCGGACACCCCGTCCCCTTCTTCGGCAGCCCGGTCGCCGGATCGATGTCGTCCCGGCACTCCGGCCGCTGCGCCAGGAAACGATCCCACAGGTCCGCCGCCAGGAACGACAGCACCCGGAGCTTGCCGGCCCGCTTCTCCGCCCACCGCTCCGGGTACTTGTCCGGGTCCGACAGTTCGAAGATGTACTTGGCGATCTCCTCCTCGAGCGGCGGGCCGGCGCGCACGCCGATCGAGCCGAGAATCAGCAGGCCGGCGTTGTACAGGTTCGCCTGCTCGTCCGTGATCTTCACCATCGTGTTGAACTTGTTGAGGATGCTCTTGAGGTGCGTCACCGCCCGCTCGTCAAGCAGCTCGGCGAGCGCGAAGACCGCGTTGACGTACTGCGTGCCCTTGTGCGTCAGCTGGTCCTCGTCGTTGAGATACGCCCCGAAATCGCCGTCCTCCGGAGCGTAGACCTCCACCGCCTCCAGCAGGAAGTCCCGGATCTTCGGCCGCGGGTCGTGCAACTGCCGCACCAGGTACAGGATCCGCTCCTTGCGGTGCCGGTTCTTCTTGATCAACTTGTACAGATCGACCAGCTTCTCCGCCCCGTAGCGCAGCTTCACCTTGTTGAAGATCTGCTCCGCCCGCCGGGCCAGCTCCAGCCCCATCTCGCGGTCCGAAACCACCTCGGCGTTCTCCAGCGTCGCCGCCCGGTCGAAGTACTCCGCCACCCGCTGCAACGCCCCCTCGTCGCCGGTCTCCGCCCAGGTCATGATCGCCTGCACCTCGAGGTCGCCCTCGGTCTGCGGCGAGGCGAGGACCCTCTTGAGCAGGTCGATCGTCCGCGCGCGCCTGGCCTGCGTCGCCGAATCGTCGGCGGCGTAGTTGACCTCCTCCAGGGCCCCGAGCAGCCGGATCATGAGCGGCGTGTCGGCCTTCTCCGCCAGCTTCATGAGCCCGTCGAAGAACGGCTGCTGATGGTTGGCCAGCCAGCCGATCAACGTGCCGGAATAGGCGTCGAAACCGAACTGCGGAGCCTCCACGATCGCGGCCTCGAGGCCGTCGATGTCCTGCAGGTAGAGCAGCGTCAGCCCGAGCAGCGCGTGGGTCTGCTTGGCCTGGACGTCGTCGACGCCGGCCAGCTCCTTCATCCGCTGCTTCATCACGTCCTTGCGGGCCGCGACCTGCTGGCGCACCGACTCCTCCGGGCTCTGCGCCAGGTAGAGCAGCGCGTTCGCCCCCTCCTTCGCCATGCCGTAGTCGCCGCTCGCCAGCGCCTCCAGCACGATCGACAGGTTTTCGGTCTGGTCCGCCTGGGCGATGTGGTGCACCACCACCGGCCGCCACTGCTCCTGCGTCGAGGCGTTCCAGCAGGCGGCGAGCTTGCCCGGGTCGTTCGTCTTCCGTGCGTCGGCGCAGATCTGCGCCTGGTGCTGCTCGTAGAGAATGTACCCGCCGGCGGCTCCGCCGCCCGCGAGCAACAGCAGCGCCGCCACCGCGAAGATGATCTTCCCGCGCCGGGAGAACCGCCCCGGCCGCTTCCCCTCGGGCGGCAGATCGACGGCGTCCTCCGCCGGCGAGGCTGCCACGTCCACCTGCACCCGAGCCGCGGCCTCGACCCTCGCCGGCGTCGCGGGCACGGTCTCGGTCTCCATCGGCCCCGGCACCGGCTCCTCCGCCTGCGGAGGCTGCTCCTCGTCCGGACCGAGATCGTTCTCGTCGTTCGCCATGACCCTCTCCTTTCGTCAGCCGCGCGCCGCCGGCGCAGCCGCCCCGCCTCCCGCCCCCGGAACCGCCTCCGGCAGCAGGCCGTGCTCCCGCAGGAACCGCTCGATGCGCAAGTTCACCATCTCCGGAAACTCGACGGGCACGTAATGCGTCCCCCCGCGCACGATCAGCAACTCCGCCCCCGGCACCCGCCGCACCATCTCCTCCGACAACGCCCGCGGCGTCATCGGGTCCCGGTCTCCCGCCACCACCAGGAACGGACAGCGGACCGCCGCCAGCGCGTGCTCCGCGTCGTGTTCCCCCAACGCCAGCAAGGTCGAGAAGTACGCCGCCAGGTCGAGATTCGCGAAGTCGCGGGCCAGGTCGCGGAACACCGGCCGGTCCAGCGTCCGGCCGACCAGTCCGGCGGCGATCAGCACGTCGAGCACCCACTCCCAATCCGAGCCGAGGCGGAGCAACGCCGAGAACGGTCCCGGCATCGCCCGGATCCACCGGCCGATCGCCGGAATCGCGTAGCGCGCGTAGCGCCCCCCCAACGCCGTCTCGAACGGCCGCCCGTACGCTCCGTTGATCGCGACCAGCCCCAGGACCCGCTCCGGCGCCCGCGCCACGATCTCGAAGTCGAGTTGCACCCCCATCGACCAGCCGATCCAGACCGCACGGTCCACGCCGAACGCATCGGCCACCGCCAGCGCATCCCGGACGTGCGCCTCCATGTCGTAGCGGGCCGGCGGGGCCGACAGCCCCGAGCGGTACGTCCCGCGGTAGTCCCACGAGATCACGTGGAACCGGTCGCGGAAGAACTCGATCAGGTGCCGCCACGCCGTCCAGGTGCCGCCCAGTCCGTTGGCCAGCATCATCACCGGCCCCGCCCCGGTCTCGCGACAGGCGATGCTCGTCCCGTCGAAACTCACGACGGTCCGTTCAGAAACCCATCCGGTGATCCCGTCGCTCATGCCCCTCCCGGGCCGGACCGTGACGACGCTTCCGTGCTTCCCGCCCCGCCGCCCGCCGGCGGGCGCAGCCTCTGGACCCGGAAGCGGCGCCGACTATACCGGCCGGGATTCCGCGGATCAAGCCGCGATCGCCGGACCTCCCTCGCCCGGAGCTCCTACTCGCGCCAGCGCAGGATCGTCCCCCCGGCCCCCACCGCCCAGACCTCGGCCGCCGCCGCGCCCCAGACCCCGTTGAGCTGCGCCGTCACCCCGCCGCTCGACGCGCTCCACGCCGACCCGTCCCAGCGCAGGATCACCCCGCCGTCCCCCACGACCCAGGCCAGCGTCGGCGAGGCGGCCCACAGGCCGCGGAGAATTCCCGACACTCCGGTCGTCGTTCCCGCCCAGGCCGTCCCGTTCCAGCGCCGCGCCGTTCCGGTCTCGCCGGCGACCCACACGTCGCCGGCCGAAGAACCGTCGACCGCGAACAGGTTCTTGTTCGTGCCCGAGGCTGCGTCGAGCCAGGCCGATCCGTCCCAACGCCGCACGACCCCCTGGTCCGCGGCGGCGTACACGTTGTTCGTGGCCGAACCCCAGACGCCGTGGAAATCGCGCCGTTGACCCGTGCCGAACCGGGTCCAGACTCCCGCGGCATCCCGGTGGACCGCGACGCCGGTCGTGCCCGAAATGGCCCCGACGGCCCAGACGTCGCCGGCCGACATGCCCCAAACCGCGTAGAGCGCCACCGTGATGCCCGACGTCTCCGGCGCCCAGGCCGCGCCGTCCCAGCGCAGGATCACCCCGCCGTCGCCGACCGCCCAGACGTTGCCGGCCGGACCCGCCCACACGCCCCGCAACACGTGCCCGGCGCCCCCCGGCACCACGCTCCAGGCCGCGCCGTCCCAGCGCAGGATCACCCCGTTGCCGACGGCCCAGGCGGAATCGATCGCGCGGCCGTCGATGGCGTACAGGTCGGCGGCGGCCGGCGCCGGGCTCACCGGACACCAGAACCCCTCGTCGGTCTTCCCGTCCTCGTCGTCGTCGCAGCCGTTGCAGGCGACCTCCGGGGCGACGCACGGGCCCCAGGTGCAGCCGCCGCCGCAGGTCCGGGTGCCGCCACCCCCGCATGCGCCGGTGCAGGACCCGGTCGCTCCCACCGCGCACTCGAACCCTTCGTCGGTCAGCCCATCGCAGTCGTCGTCCGAGCCGTTGCACGACTCGGTCGCGGCCAGGACGCAGTCGCCGGACCAGACGCAGGCGTCCGTGCACGACTCCGTACCGGTGCACGACCCGCCCGGACCGGTGGTGACGCAACCGCGGCTCGACCCGCGCGCGCAGAACATGCCGGCGCCGTCGTCGGTCGTTCCCGAGCAGTCGTCGTCGACCCCGTTGCAGACCTCGACGGCGCCGGGATGGACCGCGGCCTGGGTGTCGTCGCAGTCGCCGCCGCAGTCGGCGCCCGGCCCGTAGGTGTCGCCGTCGCCATCGATCCGGAGGCCCGCGCAGACCCCTCCGCCGCAGACGTCGTTGGAGGTGCAGGCGCTGCCGTCGTTGCAGGGGGAGGTGTTCGGCGAGTGCGTGCAGGCCTGGCCGAGGTCGACCGGCACGCAGGCGTCGTCGGTGCAGACGTTGTCCGGCACCTCGTGGCAGTCCGTCGCGGTGTGGCACGAGTACCGGCAGTCGGTCTCGCAGCCGTCGCCCGGCGTCGTGTTCCCGTCGTCGCACTCCTCCCCCGTCTGCACGGTTCCGTCGCCGCACCCCTCGCGCGAGCAGACCCCGCTGCGGCACCGGCCCGACGCGCCGCCGGCCGTCGTGCAGGTCGTTCCGTCGGCCAGCGGCGTCCCCGCGTGGCAGACGTGCGTCCCCGTGTTGCAGGTCTCCGTCCCAGAGCAGACGTCGCGGTCGTCGCAGTCGCCGTCCGCCTCGCAACTCCAGGTGCAGTCGGTCTCGCAACCGTCGCCCGCGGTCGAATTCCCGTCGTCGCACTCCTCGCCGCGGCCGGCGTCGACCCACCGGTCGCCGCACGCCGACAACGAACAGGAACCGCCGAGGCAGAGGTCGCGGGTCAACGGGTCGCCGTCGCGGTCGCAGGGCGTGCCGTCCCCCAGCGGGGTCCCGGGTGCGCAGGTGTGCGTGCCCATGTCGCAGGTCTCCGTGCCGTTGCAGAACCGCGCGTCGGCACACTCGGGGTCGCTCTCGCAGGTCCACGTGCAGTCGGCCTCGCAACCGTCGCCCGGCTCGAGGTTGCCGTCGTCGCACTCCTCGCCCTCGTCCGGGGCGGCGTTGCCGCAGGTCTCGGGCGCGCAGAGCCCGCCACGGCACGCGCCGGCCGTGCCCTCGGCCGTCGTGCAGGGCGTGCCGTCGCCGGCCGGAATCCCGCTCTGACAGACGTGGCGCCCGACATCGCAGGTCTCGGAACCGTTGCACAACCGCAGGTCGTTGCACTCGTCGTCGCCCTCGCAGGTCCACGTGCAGTCGCCGTCGCAGCCGTCGCCGTCCACGTCGTTCGCGTCGTCGCACTCCTCCGCGCCGGCCACCACGCCGTCGCCGCACCCGCCCGAGACGCACGCGCTGTCCAGGCAGATCACCCCCTCGCCGCACGGCGTGCCGTTCGCCTGCGGCGTCCCCGGCCGGCAGGCGTGCCCGATGCACTGCTCCTCGCCGTTGCAGTCCTCGCCGTCGTCGCACTCCGACGACAGCCGGCAGCTGAACACGCAGTGCGGCTCGCAACCGTCGCCCCCCACCAGGTTGCCGTCGTCGCAGTCCTCGCCCGACTCCACCGTGCCGTTGCCGCAGGTCAGCGGCCGGCACACCTCGAGCTGGCACGTCCCCTCGACGCCCACCGGCGTCGTGCACGGCGTCCCCGGCTCCGGCGGCCTCGTCGCCACGCACCGGTCGTCCGCCGTGCAGACCTCCTCGCCGTTGCACAGGTTGCCGTCGTTGCACGTCGCCGGGTCGCAGATGGTCCCCTCGCCCCCGTCCCCGTCCGCGTCGTCCGTCCCCTCCACGACGTCCACGTCGCCGTCCGCGTCCGCGCCGCCGTCCCCCGGCGTCTGGTAGCAGGTGCCGGTCGAAGGACCTGTCGGCCGGCAGTACCAGCCGGAGGGACACGTGCCCGGGTCGGCGGGGTCGCAGGCGTACCGCCCCTCGGGAATCCGCGGCCCGCACCCGATCGCCCCGACGGCGATCAGCACCAGCCCCGCCCACCATCCCCAGCGACCAGCCGGCCCGTCCATCAGAACCTCCCGACCATCCCGAGACCCAGCGCGTCGGCCGAAACCACCGGCACGACGGTCTCGGTCTCCACTTCGCCGTCGCCCAGGTCCACCAGCAGCAGCACCAGGCCCGCCACGGCCAGCGCGCTGCCGCCGGCGAGCAACCCGATCTCCAGCGGCTGGTACAGCTCGAAATCGTCGAGGTGCGGTTGCACCTCGACCCACGGCGTGTCCTGCGGCGAGTTCTCCACCGCGTCGGCCGCGTCCGCCGCGAGCACCGCGAACGCGATGCCTCCGCCCAACGCCGCGACCCCCGCGCCGGCCAGCACCCACCCCGCGATCTCCATCCCGGACACGCTCGGAGGAGGAGGTGGTGGTGGCGGCGGCGGCGGTGGTGGTGGTGGTGGCGGCGGCGGTTCCACCGGCTCGACGGGCTCGACGGGCTCGACCGGCTCGACCGGCTCGACCGGCTCCGGCGGCAGCAGCGCCACGCGCTCCCGGACCGAGGCCAGCAGCGTCTCGGCCTCCGCCCGGTTCAGCGCCCCCGGCGCCTCGGCGAGGTAGCGTTCGAGCGCGCCGAGGGCGGTGCGCAGCTCGCCGGCCTTCTCCGCGACGAGCGCCAGGTTGTAGAGGGTGTTGGGGTGCGGCATCACGTGGTAGCAGCAGGCGTAGAGCGAGGATGCGGCGGCGTAGTCGCCGGCCTGGTCGCGCTCGGCGGCCTGTCCGAACAACTCTCCCGCCAGCGCCCGCGCCTCGTCCGGGTCCGCCGGCGCCCGGGGACAACCGGCCGGCACCGGCGGCGCCCACTGCGCCCCGGCGGGGCCGGCGAGGGCGAGGCCGAGGAGCACGAGGATCGGCGCGACGGTCCGCACGGCCCGGTCACCGCTCGCCGAACGGGTTGGCCAGCGGCCTGGGGGACGGGCTGCGGTTCTCGCCGCCGGCCCCCTCCGCTGTGGCGGGCGTACCCGAGGTTCCGGCGCCCGGGAGCGGCTCGAGCCGCACGGCGATCTCGAGGTCGCCCGTCGGGCGGAACTGCCGGACGAACGGCCGGTGGCCGCGCAGGACCACGCGCAGCGTGTGCGTCGCATCGGAGACCTCCAGGGTGAACTCGGGTTCCACCGGCCGGCCGTCGAGCGTCGCGCGGGCGCCCTCGGGCAGCCCCGTGAGCCGCACCACGGCGCGGGGCGCCGCCGGCGGAAGGTCGGATGCCGTCGTCGTCGCGGACCCCGTCACCGGAGTCGCCGCCGTCGTCGCGGACTCCGTCACCGGAGTCGCCGCCGTCGTCGCGGGCTCCGCCGTCACGGGTTCCGGCGCGGGTGGCGCCGGAACCGCGAGCGGCTCGGCCGCGGCCACGGCCACGGCGGGGGAGGCCCCCCCGGCGCCCGAAACCGTGCGGTTCGCGAGTTCCTCCAGCCCCGGTCCGGACTCCCCGCCCAGGCCGGCCACGGTGTCGGCGCCGGCGTCGATGCCGTCCCGCGGGCGGTCGGCCAGCACGACGAGCAGCGCCGCGAGGCCGGCGGCGACGGCGACGATGCCGAGGGTCGCGCCGAGGAACACGGCCCAGCGCGAGACGACCACCGCGTCGGGCGGCGGCGTCACGCTCGTCTTCTGCGGGCGGATCGGCAGCGGCGTCAACGACAGGCGCGGCG
>JAAZOP010000507.1 GCA_012797735.1 Myxococcales bacterium | reverse complement strand
GCGCTCGGCGCGCTGTTCGTCGCCGGCGGCGTCGTGCTCGCCGCGACCCGCTGGGCGCCGCCCGACGGTCGCGCCCCGCTCACGCCGGGCCGCGCGGCGCTGATCGGCCTGGCCCAGGCGGTCGCCATTCTCCCGGCGCTCTCCCGGTCGGGCCTGACCATCGCCGCCGCCCTGTTCCTCGGGGTGGAACGCGAGCGCGCGGCGCGGTTCTCGTTCCTGCTGTCGGTGCCGGCGATCCTCGGCGCCGAGGTTCTCGGGGCGCTCTCCGGCCTGTCCGGGACACCGATCCCGTTCGCCCGGCACGCCGCCGGCGCGCTGCTCGCCGCGGCGATGGGCGTCGTCGCCCTGCGCGCCGTCGTCACCGTGGTGCGCCGCCGCGCACTCCCCTGGTTCGCCCTGTACCTCGTCCCGCTCGGGCTCGCCGTGCTGCTGTTCGTCCGTTGAACGACCGGGCACGCATCCCCGCCCGGCCGCCGATCGCGCGCGGCGCGAACGCGACGGCCGCCGACGGGACCTCCTCCGCGCCGGTCGAACGACATCGCGGTTTCTGCCGGCGCGAACTCCCCCTCCCTGCGGCGACGCCGGTCAAGGTCGCGTCACGCTCGAGGTGTACGCGCCGGAGTAGCTGCTGAAGCCATCGACGTAGTAGCCGAACAGCCCGAACCCCGACGGGATGGCGGCGGTGATCGAGGACGCCGGATAGCCGCAGTCGGGACTGTCGTCGTTGCAGGCCAGGTCCGTCCCGGTCGCGCCGGACCGGAGGTAGATCGTCGAGTCCCACGTCACGCCGCCGCAGGTGGTCGCCGTGAACGATCCCCCCGCCGACGACGGGCACTGCGTCCAGTAGTAGAGGTGCTCGGGGGCCGAGCCGCTGCGGCACGAACCGTCGACGACGCCCGTGCCCGAGGTCGTCCCGGTCACGGTCGAACTGCCGGCCGCGAGCAGCCGCGCCAGGCCGTCGTTGCCCGCCGGAACGTGCTCGATGTTCAGCGTGAAGGCGCCCGAGGCGGTCGAGAAACCGTCCACGGCCACGTAGTAGGTGCCGGGGGCGAGCGTGGCGACGATCTCGCTCTGCAACGTGCCGCACGAATCGTCGATGCAGTTGGTCGAGGCGGCGGCGCAGGAACCCGCCCGGATGGCGAGCCGGGTGTCGTAGGCCGAACCGTAGGTGTTGAGGGAGACGACCTCGGTCTGGGTCAGCGTGAAGCGGTACCAGACGTCGGGCGCGCTCGAGCCGCAGCTCTCGTCGCTGGTGGCGCCGGCGGTCGTTCCGGTGACGGTCGTGCGGCCGGCGGCGAGCGTCAGGGCGGTGGCGCTGCCGCAGGCGTCGTTGCCCGTGGAGCAACCCTCGTCGATACTGCCGTTGCAGTTGTCGTCGCAACCGTTCCCGCAGGTTTCGGCGGCGGCGCAGCAACTGCCGGCGGTGCAGGCATCCGAGCAGAGTTGGGTCCCCGGCGTGCCGCAGGAGGTCGTGCAGGCCAACGACGCTCTGGCGCAGCACGGATAGCCCTCGTCGCACACACCGTTGCAGTTGTCGTCGGTCCCGTTGCAGATCTCCGCCGGCGGGGTGCAGATCCCCCAGGTGCAGCTCGCCGAACAGCTCCGCGTGCCGGTCGTGCCGCAGCTCGTGCTGCACGGACCCGACGCGCCGCGGCAGCATTCCCCGACGCCGTCGTCGCACAGCCCGTTGCAGTTGTCGTCGGTCCCGTTGCACGTCTCCGGGGGCGGGGAGCAGGTGCCCCAGCTGCAGGTCGTCGAGCAGCTCCGTGTGCCGGTCGTGCTGCAGGTCGTGCTGCAGGCGCCGGTCGAACCGAGACAACACTCGAAGTCCTCGTCGCACAGTCCGTCGCCGTCGTCGTCCGTGCCGTTGCACGCCTCGCCGCTCGCCGTGCACGCGCCCCACGTGCAGTCGGACCCGCAGGTGCGCGACCCCGGGGCCCCCAAGGAGGTGGTGCACGCGCCGACCTGCCCGCGGCAGCACCCGAAGCCGTTGTCGCAGACCGTGTCGCAGTCCTGGTCCGTCCCGTCGCAGGTCTCCACCGGCGGCGTGCAACCCGGCCCGTTCGGCGGCTCGCAGGTGATCGTGCAGTTCCCCGTGCCGGTCGAGCCGCACGACGTCGTGCAGGAAACCGGCTCGCCGATGGCGCAGGCGAAACTCTCGTCGATCGCGCCGTCGCAGTCGTCGTCCGCACCGTTGCACGACTCCGTCGAGGACCCGAAGTCGCACTCGTACTCGCAACCGGGCAGGCCGTCCACGTCCGCCCAGCCGGGCCGACAGCGCGTGACGCAGGCGCCGCCCTCGCAGGCGCCGTCGGCGTTCACCGCCCCGGGACAGGCATGCCCGCACGAACCGCAATGATCGGCGTTCGTCTGCGGGTCGACGCACGACCCGCCGCACGCCACCAGCGGCGGCGGGCAGGAGGTGACGCACACGCCGGCGGAACAGAGCTGGCCGGCCGGACAGGCGAACCCGCAACCGCCGCAGTGCTGCGGGTGGCTCAACGGATCGACGCACACCCCGTCGCAGCGAAGCTGCCCCGGCGGACACCCGGCCGTGTCGGTGCCGTCGCTCCCGCCGCCGTCCTCCCGCGTCGCATCGGGCACGAGGTACCCACCGTCACCGCCGGTCGCGCATCCGACGAGACCGGCGAGGAACATCGTTCCCGCCAGCAAAGCACGAGCCGGACGGACTGCGCGCATCCAACACCTCCACGGCCGAAATGGTACGCCCGACACTCCGGAACGGCAAGGCGGCTCCGCCGGGTGCCCGTCGGTTCGCCCGAGGTTTCCCGGCCGGCTCCCCGGCCCCGCCTGCCGGTTTTTTGACCCCCGCGCCCGCCTGCCGTACAGGGGAGGAGGAGCCATGCGTACCGCGAAGAGAATTCCACGTTCGCTGCTGATCGGCGGCATTCTCCTGGCCGCCGGGGCGGCCCTGGCCGCGCTGCTGCGAAGCGCTCCGCCCGACGGACAGGACGTTTCCGACCCGGAGCCGCCGGCCCGCTCGGCCCCGGCCGAGACGCCCCCACCGGCCGCCGAGGCCGCGCCGCCCGCCGAACCGGCGCCGGCGCCGAGCGGTCCGGTCGACCTCGAGCGCGTGCGATTGATGCTCGACCCGACGCAGGCGGTCGTCGAGGGCGACCGCCTCGTCCAGCCGCTGCCGGACGGTTCGAAGGCCGTGCTGTCGCTGCGACCGGACGTCCAGGAGAAGCTGCGGACCCTGTTCGACAAATACGACGTGCCGGTGGGCGCCGCGGTGGCGATCGAGGCGGCGACGGGCCGGGTGGTGGCGTTCGTCAGCCGCTCCCGCGCCCCCGCGGAGCGCCCCGCGGCGCTCGACGCTTCCTTCCCCTCCGCCTCCGTCTTCAAGCTCGTCACCACCGCCGCGCTGATCGAGGACGGTCGCCTCGACGGCACCGCCCGCGTCTGCTATCGCGCCGCCTCGGGGACCCGCCGGCTGTCGGCGAAGGACATCGAGGAGGAACTGGTCGAGGGGACCGAGGGGGTGGCCTGCGACTCGCTCGCCGACGGCGTGGCCAAGAGCCTCAACCCGGTGCTGGCGCGCCTGGCCTACCAGCACCTGACGCCGAGGACGCTGCTGCGGTATGCGGAGCGGTTTGCGTTCGGGCGCGCCGTGCCGTTCGACCTCCCCCTCGACGTCAGCCCGCTCGAGATCCCCCAGGACAAGCTCGAGTTCGCCCGCACCGCCGCCGGCTTCTGGCACGTCGGGCTCTCCCCGACCCACGGCGCGGTGCTGGCGCAGACGATCGCCAACGGCTGACGCATGCTCCGTCCGACGATGATCGACGCGGTCCTGACCCCCGACGGCCGCGAGGCGTGGACGGCGGCGCCGCAACCGCTGCGGCAGGTGATCGACGAGGCCACCGCCGAGGCGCTCGGCAAGATGATGGTCCGGACGGTGGACGCCGGCACCGCCCGGCGCGACTTCACCGACCCGCAAGGCCGTTCGTTCCTCTCGGTGCCCGTGGCCGGCAAGACCGGTTCGCTGGCCAACCCCAATCCGTACATGGCCTACTCGTGGTTCGTCGGCTACGCGCCCGCCGGCACCCCGCCGCCCGACAGGCCCATCTACGCCGTGGCGGCCCTGGTCGTGAACGAGGAGCGCTGGCGCATCAAGGCCCCGCTCGTCGCCCGCGAAACCCTCCGCCTGCTCCTCGGCGATTGAACTTCCCGCACCGCACGGACTATCGTCCGCCCCCGTGCGTTCCGCGCGACGGTACCTCGAGTCGCCGCGCCTCCGCCGCGGCGCATGGATCGCCGGCCTCGCCGCCGTCGCCGCCGTCGCCGCCTTCCACGTCCTGTACTACTTCCCGCGCGCCGTCGACGACATGTACATCTTCCTGCGCTACGCCGACAACCTGGTGCATGGCCGGGGCCTGGTCTACAACCCGGGCGAGCGCGTCGAGGGGTTCTCGAGTCCGGTCTGGGTCCTGCTCCTGGCGCTCGGCGCCCCGTTCGGCGGCGTCGGTGTCGGCTGGTCCAAGCTGCTCGCTGTCGCATCGCTGGCCGCGCTGTTCGCCGGGATCGATCGATTCGCCCGCGAACGGCTGGCGCTCGGAGCACCCGCCGCGCTGCTTGCCTGCGCCTTCGCCGCGCTGAACTCGTACCTGATCTCGTGGTCGCTCTGGGGCCTCGAGACGCCGCTGTTCCTCGCCCTGCTCCTCTGGACCGCCGTGCTGGCCGGCCGCGTCGCCGAAGGGGCCGGACGCCGCGACCGCATCGCCCTCGGCGTCGTCGCCGGCCTGTTCGCGCTGTCGCGCCCGGAAGCGCCGCTGTTCCTCGCGGCCCTGGGCGCCGCCGCCGCGCTGGAACCGCTGCGCCCCGCCGCGATCCGCGAACGACTCGCCCGCCTCCGGCTCCCCGGCCTCGCCGCCCTCGCACCGCTCCTCGCCTGGCTCCTCTTCCGCCGCGCCTATTACGGCCTGTGGTGGCCGCACACCTACTACGCCAAGCACCTCTCCGGCTTCCACGCGAACCACCTGGCGCCGCTGTGGGGCCAGGGGGCCGGCCGGCTCGAACTCGTCTTCCTCTGGGGCGGCCTGGCGCTGGCGGTGCTGCTCGCCGCGCGACGCCGCTCCCTGGTTCCGCTGCTGGTGGCCCTGGCCGCCGCGGGCTTCACCGCGACCGCCTTCCTCGACTGGATGCCGAACGTGCGGCACCTCCTGCCGCTCTACCTGGTCCTGCCGTTCGGCTGGGCCTGGGCCGCCGAACGGGTCGCGACCTGGCGCCGCGCCGAAGCCGCGGGATGGCGCGGCCGCGTGCCCGCGTGGACCGCCGCCGCGGCAACCGCCGCCGTCCTGCTCGGCGCCGGCCTCGGCATCGCTCGCACCGATGCACGCTACTCCCCGTACGACTTCCACACCCACGGAGACGGCGAGCGCTGGATCCTGCCGAAAACGTGGGGGAAATGGATCGATACGTGGCTCTGCCTGCGCCGCATCGCCCCGCCCCACGTTCGTGCAATGGATGTTTTCGAGATGGGAATGATCACCCAGCTCTACCGGCTCCTCGAGGCCGACGACCGGCCGCTCGAGGAAACCTGGTACGTCGGCCGGGACATCGGCCGCGTGGGCTGGCTGGCGCCGGCCCGGATCTTCGACACCGAAGGCCTGTTCACCCCGGCCGTGGTGCGGGACGAGACGTGGCGGCGACATCACGAACCGTCGCCCGACCTGGTGCGGGCGGCCTTCGAACGTCCCGTGGTGATGACCGAGCTTCTGTCGCCGTGGGACGTCTTGGCGCGCTCGGATGAGGAGGTGCGGCGCCGGTATCGCCCGTGGTGGCCCGACGACTGGGGCCTGCTCACCCCGCGGGACGGGCGCCCGCCGCCGGCGGAGCAGGTCGTGGAGCGCTACGAATGGGCGGCGGCGCGGATGCCGCAGACGTTCTTCGCGATGACGCTGTACGGCGAGGCGGTGGGCGCGGCGCTGGAGAAACGGCTGGAATTCGTGCGGGTAGCTGCGCCGGACAACGCACGGCCGGTGGCCGGCGCGGCCCCGGCCGGCCTCGAAGGCTCCGGCGTGACGCTCGAACGCGTGGCCGAGCTTCGCGGCTGCACCATCGAACCGGAGGCGGCGGCACCGGGCGACGAACTGCGCGTGACCTGCTGGTTCCTGGTGCTGGGGGGGACCGAGCGGCGGCTGCGGGTCTTCCTGCACTTCGACCACGAGGAGGGGGGGCCGTACCGATTCCAGGCCGACCACGAACCGGCCGCAGGATTCTGGCCGACCGATCGGTGGCGGCCCGGCGAGACGGTGCGGGATGTGGCACGGGTGACGGTGCCGCCGGACGCGCCCGGGGGCGCCTACCGGCTCTTCGTCGGCCTGTTCGAAGGGGACCACCGGTTGCGCGGCCACCCCGCCGAGGCGCTCGATCCGGACGGTCGGGTCCGCGGGCCGAGGCTCCGGGTAGCACCGAAGTAGCGCCCGGCAGGAATCTCGCATACCATACCGCCGGGGGACGGGGGCTCGTGGAGGCTCGGTCATGGAGCTCGGCGAACCGTCCTGGCTGCGACCGTCGGTCCCCCCGACCGGTCGCGTGGCGCTCGACCTGTTGGACCTCGAGTTGTTCGCGGCGCGCTCGCGACAGCTCGTCGAGGCGATCGACACGGGGGATCCGACCCGCGTGGCGCAGCGGGCCGGGTTGCCCGACGAGTTGTCGACCGGCATCGGCTTCCTGCTCGAGGTGTACCGCGGGCGGCGGCGAAAGATCATGCAGGCGCCGGCGATCCTGCATCCGTTGCGGGTGGCGACCGTGGTGCAGCGGATCGCCAAGCCGGTGCCGCCGGGGGCGCAAGCGGCGGCGCTGTTCCACGACTACGTGGAGGACACGGACGAACGGGCGGATGCCGGGTTTTTCCAGGGACTGGGGATCGACCACGCGGCGGACGTGGCGGCGTGGGTCGACCACCTGACCCGGCGGGGCGACGAGAGCTACGTCGCGCACATCGCGCGGGTCTGCCGCAACTCCACCGCCGTGGTGCTCAAGGCCGCCGACGTGATCGATAACCTGCTCGACCTGCGCGCCGCCCCCGAGAGCGCGGAGGACGAATCGGACCTGCGTCAGGCGTTCGCCCGCGCGGCGGTTTCGCCGACCCGCCGGGACGACCATCCGCCCACGCCGCGGATCCGGGGCGAGGCGCGGCTGTACGCCGTCTGGAAGTGCTTCGCGCTGATCAACCTCGCCCATCGCTCGGCGCTCTCGCCGTTCCCCGGCGAGGACACCTGCCGGCGGGCGGGGTTGCGGGAGTGCCTGCGCATCGCGATCCACCTGGTGCGGTATCACATCGACGAGCACGAGCGGGCGAAGCTGCTCGAGCAGCACGCGCGGTACTGCAAGTCGCCGGACCTGAAGCGGATCACGCCGCCGCGACCCGGCCACGCGGGCCCCGACGGCCTGTCGCTGCTGATGGCCCGCCGCTCGGAACACAAGGGGTCGCTCGAGTCGTTCTACGCCGACAAGTCCGCGATGCTGCTTTCCACGCTGGCCCTGCTCGAGATCTTCGCGCGGTTCCGCGACCCCCAGTTCCACGTCGCGGGGCTGGAGACGATGTAGCTCAGACGAACCGATCCAGCCGCGCTTCGATCGCCGCCTTGGGCAGCGCGCCGACGATCTGGTCGAGCTTCAGGGGGCCGCGCAGCAACACCAGCGTCGGGATCGATTGCACGCGGTACAGCGCCGCCGTGCGCGGGTTCTCGTCGACGTTCACCTTCACGACCTTCAACTGCCCCGCCCGCTCCGCCGCGATCTGCTCGAGGATCGGACCCACGACCTTGCACGGTCCGCACCACGGCGCCCAGAAGTCCACCAGCACCGGCAGCGGGCACTCCTCCACCTCGGCCCGCCACGTCGCATCGGTCGCCTCGACCGGCCGCCGGGGAAACACCTTCTCGCCGCAACGTCCGCACTTCGGGTCGTCCTTCGCCCGGCGGCGCGGGAAGCGGTTCACCGTGCCACAGTGGGCGCACGCCTGCTCCACGTACTCTTCGCCCGGGTCGCCGGCCATCGCCACCTCCTTCTCCGACCCCCGGCCCCGCACTCCGGGTCTAAGAACCGCGACCGCGACTGTCAACCGGGGGTTCCCATCGGCGGGGAAGTGCGCTATGGATCGTTCCCGGACGGGGCACGCATGAAAAACCTGCAAGAAACCTTCACCGAGCTGCTGAGGCGGGCGGCGACCGATCTGCCCGCGGACGTCGAGTCGGCGATCGAGCGGGCGCTCCGGGAGGAGCGCCGCGGCACCGCCGCCCACTCGGCGCTGACCATCGTCCTGCAGAACACGGCGGCGGCCCGCGAGGCGTCCGCGCCACTCTGCCAGGACACCGGCACCCACACCTGGTACGTGTACCTGCCGGACGGCCACCCGACCGAGGAGATCCGCAAGGCGATCCGCGGCGCCACGGCGCAGGCCACCAGGAAGTCCTACCTGCGCCCGAACCAGATGGAATCGCTGAGCGGCGTCAACAGCGGCGACAACCTCGGCGCCGGCCATCCGGTGATCCACTTCGTGCCGTGGAAGAAGCCCGGCCTGCACGCCGACGTGCTGCTCAAGGGCGGCGGCTGCGAGAACTGCTCGACCCAGTACTCCCTCCCCGACCAGCGCCTCGGCGCCGGCCGCGACCTCGCCGGCGTCCGCGCCTGCCTGCTCGACGCCGTCCACCGCGCCCAGGGCCGCGGCTGCGCCCCCGGTATCCTCGGCGTCGCCGTCGGCGGCGACCGCGCGGTCGGCTACCGGGCGGCCAAGGAGCAGTTCTTCCGGCCGCTGCACGACGTCAACCCGGATCCCCAGCTCGCCGGGCTCGAGGCCGACGTCCTCTCCTGCGCCAACCGCCTCGGCGTCGGCCCGATGGGATTCGGCGGCCGGACCACCCTGCTCGGCGTCAAGGCGACGCGCCTGCACCGCCTCCCCGCGTCCTTCTTCGTCACGGTCGCCTACATGTGCTGGGCCTGCCGTCGCGCCTCGGTCACCGTCGCCGGCAAGGACGTGCGCTTCTCCCAGACGGCGCTCGCGGGGCGCCCGTAGCGCAGGAAGGAGCGACCATGGCCGTTCGCGAAATCCAGACCCCCCTCGACGAGACCACGATCCGCTCCCTGCGCGTCGGCGACGAGGTGTTCCTCTCGGGCATCCTGGTCACGGCGCGCGACGTCGCCCACAAGTTCATGGTGGAGAAGAAGCCCGCTTTCCTCCGCCCGCTGCTCCGCGGGGCCGCCCTGTACCACTGCGGCCCCGTGATGCGGAAGGAGCGCGGCCGCTGGAAGGCCGTCTCCGCCGGTCCCACCACCTCCATCCGGGAGGAACCCTACACCGCCGACGTGATCCAGAACTACCGGGTGCGGGCGATCGTCGGCAAGGGCGGCATGGGCCCCCGCACGCTCGAGGCCTGCCGCCGCTTCGGCGCGGTCTACCTCCACGCCGTCGGCGGCGCCGCCGTCACCCTGGCGCAGCGCGTGGTCCACGTGCGCGAGGTCCACATGCTCGAGGAGTTCGGCATGCCCGAGGCGTGCTGGGTCTTCGAGGTCGACAACTTCCCCGCCGTCGTCACGATGGACGCCGCCGGCGCCTCGCTCCACGCCGAGATCGCCGCCCGCTCCCACACGGCCCTCGAACGGTTCCTCGGGCGCGCCATCCGCTAGCCCGACGACGCCGCCGGAAGCCGACCGCGTGCCGCCCCAGCGCTTCCACCTCGTCGCCCTGGGATGCCCCAAGGCCCGGGTCGAGGCCGAGACGACGCTGGCCGCGCTGCTCGCCCGCGGCGCCCGTCCCGTGGACGACCCCGCCCGCGCCGACGTCGTGGTGGTCCACACCTGCGCCTTCATCGAGGACGCCCGCCGCGAGAGCATCGACACCCTGCTCGAGCTGGCCGCCGCGCGCCGCCGTGGACGCCGCCCACGGCTCGTCGCCGCCGGCTGCCTCCCCCAGCGCTACGGCGCCGCCCTCCTCGACCTGCTCCCCGAGATCGACGCCCTGGTCGGCTGCAACGACCTGCCGCATCTCCTCGAGGCGGCGCTCGGCCCCGAACGCCTGCTGCTCTCCCCGCGACCCGACCCCGCCGAACGGCGGCCCCAACCCTCGGTCCCCTCCCAGCTCCCCCATGTGCGCTACCTCAAGCTCGCCGAGGGCTGCTCCCGGCGCTGCGCGTTCTGCGCGATCCCGGCGATTCGCGGGCCGGCCCGCAGCCGCCCCGCCGCCTCCCTGCTCGAGGAGGCGCGCCGCCGCCTCGACGACGGCGCCGTCGAACTCGTCCTCGTCGCCCAGGACGTCTCGCGCTACGGCGCCGACCGGCCCGGCGACCGCGTCGGCCCCCCCCTGCTGCGCCTGCTCGAACGCCTCGCCCGCCTCGACGGCCTGCGCTGGCTCCGCCTGCTCTACCTCTACCCCGATCGCCTCGACGACGACTTCCTGCGCGGGCTGCGCGACCTGCCGCCCGTCCTGCCGTACTTCGACCTCCCCCTGCAGCACGTCACCGACCGGATGCTCCGCCGGATGCGCCGCGGCACCCGCCGCCGCACGATCGACGCGCTGCTCGACCGCATCCGCACCACGTTCCCCGAGCCGACCCTGCGGACGTCGCTGATCGTGGGCCACCCCGGCGAGACGGAGGCCGACTTCCGCGAACTGCGGCGGTTCGTGCGCGAGGCCGGTTTCGACCGCATCGGCCTGTTCCGCTACAGCGACGAGGAGGGAACGCCGGCGTTCGACGACCCCGACAAGGTGCCTGCCGCGGTCGCCTGGCGCCGCTTCCGTGTACTGCGCGCCGAGGCCCGCCGGGCGATGCGCGAACGGCAGCGGCGGCTGCGCGGACGCGTCGTGGAGGTCCTGGTCGATGGCCCGGCCCCGGAATCCCCCCTGCTCCGCGTGGGCCGCACCGCCGCGCAGGCCCCGGAAATCGATGGCCTGACCTACCTCGTCGGCGGCCTCCCCCCGCCGGGCCGCTTCGTCGCCGCCCGCATCACCCGCACGTCCGACAGCGACCTGGTCGCCGACCTTCGGCTGCCGTGAACCGTCGATCGCCTTCTTGTGCCCGTTCACGGCCTCCAGCACGGCGGGCCAGAGAACGAGTGGCGCGCCGGCGCGGGCCGCGCCCGAGCCGATGCGCGGGGGTCCGGAGGGGACGCTGAGGCCGCGCCGGGGAAGCCGCCGAATTCCGGCAGATGTGCGGCCGCGCGGTCCCCCCCGGGTGAACGGATACGCTTTCTTGTCCCCGGCCGGCCGCTGCGGTAGAAACCAGCCGGGTCGGAAGATTCCGTGCGCACGGCGGGGAAGACGGGCCGGGCGCGATCCGGAACCGCTCGCACGGAAGGGAGAGGAGACATGCGGAAACTCCTGGCGATCGGGATCGTTCTCGCGGCCGCCGGCGCAGCCCGCGCGGATGCGCCGGCCCTGCTGCCGGTGCAGGGCGTGCTGACCGGCGCGGATGGCGCGCCGGTCACGGGAGACGCGGATCTGCAGTTCGCCCTCTACGCGAACGCCGTCGGCGGGACGGCGCTGTGGACCGAGACCCAGACGGTGCTGGTCGAGGACGGCCTGTTCACCGTGTACCTCGGCACCCTCGAGCCGCTGGACCTCGCCCTGTTCCGCGACCACGACGCCCTGTTCCTCGGGGTGGCGGTGGACGCCGAGCCGGAAATGGACCGGTTCGAGATCGGATCGACGGGCTTCGCCGCGTTCGCGCAGTACGCCGGGACCGCGGCGCACGCGGACGACGCCGCCACCCTCGGCGGCCACGACCCCTCCTACTTCGCCGCCGCGGGCGCGCCTGTCGACTGGGCCGACCTCCGCGGCGTCCCGGCCGACCTCGCGGACGGCACCGACGACGACACGCTGGCCGGCGTCTCCGGCTGCACCGGCGGCCAGGTGCTCGCCTGGAATGGAACCGCCTGGGGCTGCGCGGACGACGCGGATTCCGACACGACCTACACCGCCGGCCTCGGCCTGACGCTGGCGGGCACCCAGTTCTCGGCGCATCGGGCGACGATCGAGAATTGGGCGCGGGGCGTCTGCTTCGACACCGAGACCGAACTGACCGCTTGGCTCGACGACAACTACCGCGACGCCGGCTGGGTGCCCGCATGGGGCGAGATCACCGACGTTCCGCCGGGCTTCGCGGATCGGATCGACAACGACACGACCTACACCTGGGGCACCCTCCCCGGCATCCCCGCCGACCTCCTGGACGGCGACAACGACACCACCTACGCGGCGGGCACCGGCCTGACCCTGTTCGCCAACACCTTCCACGTCAACTTCGCCGGGTCCGGCGTCGCGACCACCGCGGCGCGATCCGACCACACGCAGAACTGGTCCACGCTGACCGGCGTTCCGGCCGGCTTCGCCGACGGCGTGGACAACGACACCACCTACTCCTGGGCCACCCTCCCCGGCATCCCAGCGGGCTTCGCCGACGGCGTGGACAACGACACCACCTACTCCTGGGCCACCCTCCCCGGCATCCCCGCCGGCTTCGCCGACGGCGTGGACAACGACACCACCTACTCCGCCGGGGCCGGCCTGACCCTGACCGGAACGACGTTCGCCGTGAGCGGCGTCACCTCCGCGATGATCGCGGACGGCTCGATCACCGGCGCCGACCTCGCGACCGACACGATCACCTCCGCGAACATCGCCGGGGGCGCCGTCGGAACGTCCGAGATCGCGAACGGCAGCGTCATCGCCTCCCACCTGTCGGACGGCACCGCGCTCGCCGAGATCATCGACGACGACGGCGCGGGCTCGGGTCTCGACGCCGACCTGCTCGACGGAGTCCACCTCGCCTCCGCCCGGAGCGGCATCGAGTACGTCCCCGGCGGCAACTGGACCTCGACCCCGTCGCAACTGCTGCGGATCAGCGGCACGATCACCGCCCCGGCGGACGGCTACGTGCTCGTCCTGGCCCAGGGCGAGAAGTTCGGGGAACCGGGTCAGACGTGGACCGGCTACATCCACTGGAACGGCTCCGAGCACAATTCCGACTTCGACGCCGTGACCGGTTGGTCGGTCTGGTCCCTGCAGAACGTGTTCCCGGCCTCGGCGGGCACGACCTACACCTTCGGGGTGACGGACGTGATGAGCGGCGGCGACGGCACGATGGTCGTCTTCTGCAGCTCCCTGGCCGCCGTCTTCTTCCCCGTGCGCCTCTGACTGCACGCCCGCGCCGAAGGGTTGCCTCGACGACGCCGGGACGGATACCATCCGCCCCGCAGGCCGCGGATCGCGCGGCGGGGAGGCCCCGATGGAAATGACCCCCTTGACCGAGAAGATGATCAAGACACTGGTCGCCGTGGCCTGGGCCGACGGCCGCGTCGCCGACGAGGAGCGCGAGATCATCGAGACGTTGATCGATCTCAACGACCTCGAAGAGGCCGATGCCAGGAAGATCCGCGCCTGGGCCGCCCAGCGCCGCGACCTGCGCGAACTCAAGTTCGACGGCCTGGAGGATGTCGACAAGACGATGATCCTCCAGCAGGCCGTGTTCGTGACCTACGTCGATGGCGAGCAGTCCGACAAGGAACTCGAACTGCTCCGCGACCTCGCCGGACGCCTCGGCATCGAGCCGGACCGCGCCGCCGACATCATCCGCACCGCCACCGCCCACGCCAAGAGGCGCTGGGACGAGGCCCACAAGGCCCCGGCCGGAAAGTAGCCCGCGACCTGGGACACCTTGCCCCCCCTGCCGCCAGGACGATCGGCCCTCGGGTCGGCGAACCCGTCCGCGGACGGCACGTCCAGCGGACCAGGGTCGAACGCCGAGGGTCGCGGGCCGAACGTCCGACCTTCGACCCCGAACTCCTCGACGCAAGGCCCCGCCGGACGTCCGCCCGGACCGCCGGCGGCGGAACCGCGCTAGGCTGGCCGTCGTGACCGCTCCCCGCACGACCCTCGCCGACCGCCTGGCCTCCGGCCCCCTCGACTGGAGCGACGCCGCCCGCCTGGCGCTCGACGTCATCGATGCGCTCGCCGAACGGGCCGGGGCCTGGGCCGGCCCCGACCGGATCGACCCGTCCGCAGTGCTGCTCGACCGGCCGGCCGGCGGCGGGCCACCCGCGCTCGCCGCCCTGGGCGCGACCGAGACGTCGCCCGATCCCGAACCGTCGCCCGTCCCGCGGGGCGTTCGCGCCGTCGCCCGCCTGCTGCTCGCGATGCTCGGCACCGGCGCATCGGCCCTCGACGCCGCGGAAGACGGAGCCGGACCGCTCCCGGCCCCGCTGCGCCCGCTGCTCGTCCGCGCGCTGCGCACGAACGACGCCCGTGCGCTCGGCACCTGGGGCGGCCTCCGCGAGGCGCTGTGGAACGCCCTGCACCTCGCCGACCCGGACGCGGCGCCGGACGGAACCGTCCTCCCCTCGGCGCTCGTCCGCCGCGTGCAACTCGACGCCCGGGGCCGCCACGGCAGGCGCGACGCGGCCTGGTGCGTCATCCGCGGGCCGGACGGCAGGCCGGCCCAGGCGGTCCTGACGGTCGATCCCGAGGACTCCGGCACGGCGCACCACGCCCGCACGTTCCGCTGTCTGTGGCCGGGCGCCGAGCTGGCGGCGTACGGCCTGCCGGCGCCGGCGGAAGGTTCCACCGCGGAGCGCCCGGTCCTGCCCCTGCGACCGGAAACGCTGCTCGTGCTCGAACCGCGGCGGCTGTTCGAGGTGACCGCCGTGGCCGCGGCCCACGAGGCGAACTGCCCGGCGAACTTCCTCGCCGGACTGCTCGAAGGGACCGGCGCGATCTCGCCCGCGCTGCTCGGAGGCCGGATGGCCGACGCCGCCCTGCGCGCGCTGCTCGAGCGTCCGGAGCGGCCGGACACGGCGGTGGTCGGCGAGGCGCTCCGGGCCGCGCGCGCCGATGCGGCGTGGATCCGCACCGAGGCGGGCCTGGCCCAGGCCGAGGCGATCCTGCGGCGGGCGGTGCCGCAACTCCG
>JAAZOP010000506.1 GCA_012797735.1 Myxococcales bacterium | reverse complement strand
GGCACAACCTCCGGCGCCCGGCGCTGGCTGCGCGCCGCCGTTGCCGCGGAGGGAGTCCCGGCCTGCCTGGCGGCCGGGCGGCCCGTCCGCCCGCCCCCCGAGCCGTTCGACCTGCGCTGGCTGGGCCCCGACGGCGTCGTCGAGCCGCTGCGGGTCCTGGAGGACTTCGTCGCCGAAGCGCGCCGGACGCTGTCGCTGCGCTGCGCGCGCTGCGCGGCCCGGCGCGGCTGCGCCGGCATCCCGTGGGCGATGGGGCGCGATCTGGGCCTCGCGGTGCTGCGTCCGATCCGCCGGCGCTGACCCGCCGGTCCGACATGTCGCCGCACGGCTCGTCCCAACTCCGGCAGCGACGACTTGACCTCCGACCACCAGCGGTACACGCTGGACCGTGGGGTGGGTGCCGCCGAACGGCGCACCGGCCGGGCTTGGCGACCCACCGGGAGCAACGAGTCATGCGCTGGACCCCGACCCTGGTCCTCGTTCTCGCCGCCGGAACGACCTGCGACGCCGGCGATCCGATCCTGCCGTCCGACGTGACCGGGCCGACGGACGCGAGGGAAGTCGGACCCGATGCCGACGCCGACGTCTCCGGCCCGGATGCGGATGCCGACGCCGATGCCGATGCCGACGCCGACGCCGACGCCGACGCCGACGCCGACGTCCGACCGGACACCGGCGACCCGCTCGAGTCGTACCGGCAGCGTTGCGTCGATGAGATCAACCGCTACCGCGCGACCGAAGGCAAGGCGCCGTACACGCGCTGGCGTTCCGCCGAGAGTTGCGCGGACGGCGAGGCGCGCAGTGACAGCGAGAGCGGGATTCCGCACGGGGCGTTCCCGAGTTGCGGCGAGTGGGCGCAGAACGAGTGTCCCGGTTGGGGGTCGCTGGAGGACACGGTGACGGGCTGCCTGGCGATGATGTGGGCCGAGGGGCCGGGCGAGCCGTTCAGCGAGCACGGGCACTACATCAACATGAGTTCGACGAGCTACTCCGAGGTGGCCTGCGGCTTCTACGTCACGCCGGGGGGTTCGGTCTGGGCGGTCCAGGACTTCCGGTAGGGCATCGGGGCCTCCACGGTTTCCTTGCCGTCACCCGCGCCAACCCGTAGACTACGGGTGCGGCGGAGGAAGGCATGGCCCCACGAACGGTCGGGACCATCGGGTGGTTGGGTGCGGTCGCGGTCCTGTCCGGATGTCCGGCGACCGCGGACGACACCCCGTCGGATGCCGTGCGTGAGGACACGCCGGCGGAGGGGGAGGTTCTCGACGGCCTGGACGGCGACGAGGGCGACGAGGGCACGGACGTGGTGTGTCCCGGGGTGCCGGAGCTGTGCAACGGGATCGATGACGACTGCGACCGGATGGTCGATGAGGACTTCCATCTGGAGACCGACCCGGAGAACTGCGGGGAGTGCGGCCTGCTCTGCGTGCCGCTGCACGCGGCGGGCGGGTGCGCCGAGGGTTCCTGCCGGATCGCGACGTGCGACCCCGGGTGGGTCGATGCGAACGGCGCCGCGGTGGACGGGTGCGAGTACGAGTGCATGCCGAGCGGCGAGGAATCGACGGAGGCCGGCAACTGCGGCGATCTGCAGGACAACGACTGCGACGGGCGCACCGACGGGACGGACCGCGGTTGCGCCGAGTGCGTGCCGGAACTGTGCAACGGCTTCGACGACAACTGCGACGGGCGCACCGACGAGAGTTTCGATCTCGACTTCGACCCGATGAACTGCGGCGCCTGCGGTCGGGCGTGTCCCGACTTCCCGAACGCGGCGCCGGCCTGCGTCCTGGGCGCGTGCGACTACCAGTGCGAGTACGGTTGGAGCGACCTGGACGGGCAGCGCTGGAACGGCTGCGAATCGCCCTGCGTGCCGGGAAGCGACACCTCGGAGACGGCCTGCAACGGCATCGACAACGACTGCGACGGGCTGACCGACGAGGAGTTCGTGTCGACGCCGTGCGGTGAGGGGGTCTGCCGTCGCGACGGGTACTGTTTCCGCGGCGACGTGCACTGCACTCCGCGCACGCCGCCCGTCGCGGCGGACACGATCTGCAACCACGAGGACGACGACTGCGACGGCGAGACCGACGAGGACGCGGACTGCCGGTGCTACTCCGACGCCGAGTGCAACGACGGGAATCCGTGCAACGGCGTCGAGACCTGCGAGATCGGCGTCGGATGCCGCGGCGGCGTGTCGGTCTCGTGCGACGACGGCATCGATTGCACCGACGACGGCTGCAACGCGCTCGACGGCGCCTGCTACCACCTGCCGATCCACACCCGCTGCGGCGACGGGAACGCCTGCAACGGCGCCGAGACCTGCGACCCGGCCCGCGGTTGCGTCGCCGGCACTCCGGTCGATTGCGACGACGGCGTCGATTGCACGGCGGACGACTGCGACCCGCCGACCGGCCGCTGCGCGCACGTTCCGGTCAACACGAACTGCGGCGACGGCCGGTTCTGCAACGGCGACGAGGTGTGCGACGTGGTGCGGGGCTGCCTGCCGGGCACGCCGCCCTCCTGTTCGGACGGCGTCGCCTGCACCGACGACGCCTGCAACCCGGCGACCGACACCTGCGTCAACACGCCGATCGACGCGCGCTGCGACGACGGCCAGTTGTGCAACGGCGCCGAACGGTGCCTCGGGATGGCCGGCTGCCAGCCCGGCACGCCGCCCACCTGCGACGACGGCCTCGCCTGCACCGTCGACACCTGCGACCCCGCCCTCGCCGGCGGCGCCGGCCGCTGCGTCAACACCCCCCCGGACCTCGACGGCGACACCTACCCCCCGATCTCCTGCCTCGGCACCGACTGCAACGACGCCGACCCTGCGATCCGGCCCGGCGCCGCGGAGCGCTGCAACGCGATCGACGACGACTGCGACACTTCGACCGACGAGACCTTCGCCTGCATCCGCGGCAGCACCGGTTCCTGCCGCGTCGATACCTGCGACGGCTCCCGCGTCTGCTCCAGTTCCTGCGTGTGGGGCACCTGCACCGTCAGCGCCAGCGAGACCTGCAACGGCGTGGACGACACCTGCAACGGCGTCGCCGACGAGGGCTTCACCTGCGTCGGCAACTCGACCCGCGCCTGCACCGTCACGCGCCCGACCAAGACCTGCACCGGCTCCCAGGTCTGCACCGTCCCCGCCTGCACCTGGGGCACCTGCGTCGTCCCGCAGGACGGCGCCTTCGCCGAGACCTGCAACAACATCGATGACGACTGCGACACCTCGATCGATGAGGCCCCGCCGGCCGGCTACTCGCTCTGCCCGGCGGTCTCCCACGGCACCTGGTCCTGCTCCGCCGGCGCCTGTTCGATCGCCTCGTGCGATGCGGGCTACTCCGATACCGACGGCCAGTACGCCACCGGTTGCGAGTGCGCGATCGAGGCGCCGGAACGGCCGGCGACGTGCGCCGCCGCGACCAGCCTCGGCACCCTCGCCGACGCGCCGAGCAGTTCGCAGACCGTCACCGGAAAGCTCCACGCCGCGACCGACGTCGACTGCTTCAGCTTCTCCGGGAGCGACGTGGCCGAGAGCAACTCCGACTCGTACCACATCGACATCCGCTTCACCGCCAACCCCTCGACGCAGTTCCAGTTCACCGTCTGGCGCGGCAACTGCTCGACCCAGGTCTGCGCCAACGAGACGGCCCGCTACGAGTGGTACACGGACTACGCCGGCGCCTGCGTGAACAAGCCTTCCGGCACGCTCGAGCCGTGCGGCGAGAACCCCTGCCGCGCGACGTCCACCTACGGCTACAACCTGTGCGCGGACAGCAGCTCCACGTACTACGTCTGCGTCTCCCGCCGCGCCGGCTTCTCGCCGACCTGCGACAGCTACACGATCGTCGTCAGCAACGGGGTCTACTGACCCAGGGTGTCGCCGAAGTCCGCATCGCCGGCCGGCGCGAGGCTTCAGTGGCCCACGGCCCTGGCGGGCCATCCGCGAACCACGAAAACGCTGGCGGATGTGCAGGGGACGGGCGATGTTCGGGGCAGGCTCCAGGAGCGACCTGGCGATCGTGATTCCGCCGGCCTGCAGCCTCGAGCCCGGAGCCTGGAGCCCGACCGGCATTGGCGGCGGCGACTTCGGCGAGGCCCTGTCTACGGACCGGCCGGTCCGCCGTTCCGGCATCCTTCGGACCGGGCACCGGCGGACCGACGCGTTCCGTCGCGCGCGTCGCGGCGTGGACCGCCGGCGCCGCGGGCGGCGCGGATCCGCGGCAAGCCGATCCCGTTCCGCGAGCCTGGCTACCCGTGCGGTCGCTCGTCGGCGCCGAGATCCGGCGCCGCGTCGCGCGGCTCGCCATCGATGTCGTCGTCGCAGACGCCGGCGGCCAGGGCCGTGCCCTGATCGATGGCCGCCGCGGCCGTCGGTGCGAGGTGCAGGTCGCCGCCCGGCCCGTCGACGAACAGGGCGAGCGGCGCGCTTTCCAGGTTGGTGGTCCGCGTCGCCGTCGCCCCGTCCCGCTCGCGCAGCGGGTGGGTGGCGATGTTGTTGGCGACGACGGTTCCGGTCGTCACGGCGAACCGCCATTCGATCGCGGAGAAGTTGTCGCCGGTGGAGACGATCGTGTTGTGCACGGCCTGCGAGTTGCAGGCGGCCCAGAAGCAGATCCCGCAGTCGAACCCCGCCTCGCTCGCGAACAGTTCGGCGCGCGAGGCGAAGATGAAGTTGTTGCGGGCGATGCCGCCGTAGTGGTCGACGTACGCGCCGCCCGCCGCCGGACAGGGGTCGTCGGGGTAGGTGCGGGCGGTGCCCTCGGTCACCAGGCCGAAGCCGATGCCGCGCGCGTTGTCCCGCAGCACGTTGCGCTCGACGATCGGGTCCCGGCATCCGCGCCAGAAGTGGATCCCGTGCTCGGCCAGCCCCGACGGACACCAGAACCCCTCGATGTGGTTGTCGCGGATCACCCAGTCGCGCACCTGGTGCGCGTCGACGCCGCCGGTGTAGCAGCCGCCGGAAGTCGGGTTGACGTGCGGCCGGCCCGCGTCGGTCAGCTCGAGCCGGCTGCAGGCGATCAGCCCCTGGTCGATCCGCCCGCCCTCGGTCCCGGGGTTGATCTTGATCGCCTGCTCGCCGGGGTCGATCACGGCCACGTTGTAGAGGCGGGTCCGCAGCGTGTCCGCGCCGCCCGACGTCACCACGTGGACCCCGTGCGTGCTCGGCCGCCGGATCGTCAGGTCGGCCACCGTCACGTCCGAGGCCGCGATCGTGATCACCTCGGTGGTTTCGTACTCGCCGTCGAGCACCACGGCGTCGCGGTCGCCGCCGGCCGAGCGCAACGTGACGTTCGGCGTGTCGACCCACAGGTAGGTTCCGCCGAGGGCGTACGTGCCGTCGGCGAACGAGCGCGTGTCGCCGGGCTCGAGGGCCGCGACGATGCCGGTCAGTTCGTGCGCCTGGGCCGGCCCGACCTCGACCACCCGCCCCGTGGGGCCCGGCAGCGGGTCGCACCCCGTCCCGGCATCGGCGTCCGCGTCCGCGTCCGCATCGGCGCCGCCGTCCGCATCGGCATCGGCGTCCGCATCGGCGTCGCCGTCCGCGTCGGCGTCGCCATCCGCGCCTCCGCCTTCATCGGCGACGTCGGCGGTGTCGCCGTCGCCGGCGGAGTCGTCGTCGCCGCAGCCGGCGACGGCAAGCAGGGCGAGCGGAATCAGCCAGCAGCGGGCACGGATGTCGGTCATCGGAACCTCCCTGCGGCATTGTCGCCTGCGCGCACCGAATTGCAAGGTTCCCCGCCGCCGCGGACCGGCGCGGGGGTTCTGCGCCCTGCAAGCCGCGGATGCACCTCGCCGATCGTCTCGCGGCGGGACGCTGGCCCGGCCGGCCCGGCCCGTCGTCGGCGACTTCGCGGGCGGGTTCGCGGACCTGCGAGAACCGGTTTACGGACGGCGGGGGCTCGTGGTAGTTTTCGACCTCGCGGTTTTCCGACCTGTCCTTCCCGGGACGGGCTGAACGAGACGGGCTCGAGCGCACGAAACGGAGCACCCATGAGGTTCGCGGAGACGGGATTCAATCTGGAGGTCGATCTCTCCACGGGAAACGTGGAGCGGGTGGAAACGGACCCGCGGCTCACCGCGCTCCATCTGGGAGGGCTGGGGACGAACGCGCGGATCCTGTGGGATCGGGTGCCGCCGGAGACTGATCCGTACTCGCCGGACAACCTGCTGATCTTCGCGCCGGGGCTGCTCGTGGGGACGCCGGCGCCGGGCGCGAACCGGACGATCGTGTCGACGTTCTCGCCGCAGACGCGTTTCCTGGGCTATTCGATGATGGGCGGTTTCTGGGGCCCCGAGCTGAAGCACGCGGGGTACGACAAGCTGATCGTCCGCGGCCGGTCGCCGAAGCCGGTCTACCTCTGGATCCGCGACGACCGGGTGGAGATCCGCGACGCGACGCACCTGAGCGGGCTGGGGTCGAACGAGACGGCGGACCGGATCCGGGCCGAGTTGGGGGAGCCGCGGGCCCAGGTGGCGGCGATCGGGTTGGCGGGGGAGAACCGGGTGTTCTTCGCGTCGATCGAGCACGGCCGTTCGAGCGCCAGTCGGTTGGGGTTGGGCGGCGTGATGGGGAGCAAGGGGCTGAAGGCGGTGGCGGTCCGCGGAACGAAGGACGTCAACGTCGCGCGGCCCGCGGAGCTGTTCCAGTACTGCCAGGAGGTGCTCCGCTACATCGTGGCCCGCGACGCCAAGCCGGTCCCGGGCGTGATGCCGATCCTCGCGGGGCTCGGGTCGCCGCAGGAGATGAAGATCGTCGACGAGAAGTGGCACACCGAGAACTTCATGTGGGGCAACGCCCGCACGCGGCGCAAGGACTTCTGGACCCCGGAGATCGAGGAGAAGTGGCGGGGGACCCAGGAGCAGGTCCGGAAGCGGCTGATCAGTTGCTACAACTGCCCGATGAAGTGCGGGGCGACGATCTCCGTTCCGGGGGTCTCGACCTACATGATGAAGTGCTTCTCCAAGCTGACCTACACCATGGCGGCCTACTCGGACCTCGACTTCGGCTTCCGCATCGCGCAGCGGGCGACCGAGTACGGCGTCGATGCCTTCTCGGCGCCGCAGGTGATGGCGTTCGCGCTGGAGCTGCTGGAAGCCGGGATCCTGACGGAGTCGGACTTCCCGGGGATGCCGGCCGACACCGAGGGGCGGTTCTTCTGGCTGCTCGACCGCATCGTGCGCCGCGAGGGGATCGGCGACGTGCTGGCGGACGGGACGTACTGGGCGGCCGAGCGGATCGGCAAGGGGGCGCAGGAGTACGCGCACAACAACATCAAGAAGCACGAGCAGCTCCCGCTGAAGCTCGGCATGCTCAATCCGGTGTACTTCCTGATGTACTGCACGGGCGAGAAGTCCAACATCACCCAGATCGAAGGGCAGTTCCCCCAGGCGCCGTTCCCGACGATGGAAGAGCGGCTCGACTTCGTGAAGGACTGGATCCAGGTCCCCGACGAAAAGTTCAAGCAGTACCTGCTCGACTGGGAGCCCCGCGGCGAACGGTCCATCCCGAACTACCCGACCGTCGAGATGTGCTGCGACATCGTCGATTGGCAGGAGATGATGCACTACATCGACGACGCGGTCGGGATGTGCGCCGGCCTCGGCTCCTTCCCGCTCAAGCCGCCCTACCACATCCACAACTGGCCGGCGATCCTCTCCGCGGCGACCGGCCTGGACCTGGACGAGGAAGGGCTGAAGACGATCACGCGGCGCAACCGCAACCTCGTCCGGGCGCTCAACAACCGGCGCGGGCTGACCCGGGCGGACGAGCGGCCGCCGGACGACCACTGGAAACGGCGCTTCCCCGAGCTGGAGAAGAAGCTGCTCGACGCGTACTACGCGTACAAGGGGTGGAGCGAGAACGGCATCCCGACCGAGGCGACGCTGCGGGCATTGGGCCTGGACGACGTGGCCGAGGACTTCCGCCGCCGCGGCATCCTGCCGGGCGGGACGGCGGACGGCGCGGCGCGGGCGGCGGCGGGCGCCGCGACGGGGACGACGGCGGACGGCGGCAAGGCGTAGGGCGGACACCATGAGCGGCGAGAAGAAGAAGCGCATCGTCAAGACGATCCACGTCAACGTCGACAAGTGCAACGGCTGCCGGGCCTGCGAGGTGGCCTGTTCGGCGTTCCACGCCACGCCCAAGTACAGCACCACCAACCCGGAACGCTCGCGCATCCGCGTGATCCGCGAGCCGCTGCGGGACGTCTTCCTGCCGGTCTACGCGGGCGAGTACACGGCGGCGGAGTGCGCTGGGCGAGACCGCTACACGATCGACGGCCGGAGCTACGACGAGTGCGCGTTCTGCCGGGCCGCGTGCCCCTCCCGCGACGTCTTCCACGAACCCGACTCGGGCCTGCCGCTCAAGTGCGACCTGTGCGAGAGCGACCCGCCGCTCGAGAAGCCGCTGTGCGTCCAGTGGTGCGTCAACGAGGCGCTCGTGTACGAGGAGCGCGAGGAGTGGGTCGAGGCGGAGGAGCCGGTCGAGGAGCTGGACGTCGGGCTGGCCTCGCTGATGACCCGCTTCGGCCGGGAGCGGCTCGCGGACGCCGTCGCCCGCCTGTCGCGCAAGGCCGAGAAGAAGGCGTAGCCGTGGCACGCGACGACTGGGAAACGGTCGCCCCCTTCCCCGAGACGCTCGCGGAGATCCGCGAGGCGAACGGGGAGACGTACCGTTACTGCTACCAGTGCGGGAAGTGCGACGCGGTCTGCCCGTGGAACCGGGTCCGCGGTTTCAGCATGCGGCGGATCGTCCGTGAGGCGTCGTTCGGACTGACGGAGATCGAGAGCGAGGACGTCTGGCGCTGCACCACCTGCGGCACCTGCCCGCAGGAGTGCCCGCGCGGCGTGCAGCAGGTCGAGCTGGGCGTGGCGCTGCGCCGCGTCGCCTCCAAGTACGACGTCTTCCCCGCCGGGGCGCGCCCCGCGCGCGCCGTCCGCGCCAGCCTGACGCTCGAGGGCAACCCGCTGAACGAGGAGCGGGCCAGGCGCGGCGACTGGGCCCGCGATCTCGGCGTGCGGCCGTTCGAGGAGGGGATGGAGATCCTGTACTTCGTCGGCTGCTACTACAGCTACGACCGGCGGCTGCGCAAGGCGGCGGCGGCGACGGCGCGGATCCTCCAGCGCGCCGGCGTCCGCTTCGGCATCCTCGGCGAGCGCGAGGGGTGTTGCGGCGAGAGCGTGCGCAAGACGGGCGCCGAGCAGCTCTTCCGCGAGCTGGCGCGCGCCAATATCAAGACCTGGATCGATGCGGGGGTGCGGCGGATCGTGGTCTCCTCCCCGCACTGCTTCCACACCTTCCGGAACGAGTATCCCGAGTTCCAGGTGCACTTCGAGGTGCTGCACCTGTCGCAGTTCCTGCGGGATCTGCTGCGCGACGGCCGGTTGAAGCTCACCGGGTCGGTCCCGCGCCGCGTGGCCTACCACGACCCGTGCTACCTCGGCCGGCACAACGGCGTGTTCGACGAGCCGCGCGAGGTGTTGCGGGCCGTCCCCGGCCTCGAGCTGCTCGAGCTGTCCGACGCCCGGCAGCGCAGCCTGTGCTGCGGCGGCGGCGGCGGGCGCATCTGGATGGACACCCCGCGCGGCGAGCGCTTCTCCGACCTGCGGCTCGACCAGGCCCGCGACGTCGGCGCCGAGGCGCTCGCGACGGCGTGCCCGTACTGCATCACGATGTTCGAGGACAGCCGGCTGACGCGGGAGGGCGAGGGTCTGCCGGCGGTGCTGGAGCTGGCCGAGATCGTGGCCGAGGCGCTGTGAGGCACCGATGAACAAGGCACCGGACGCGGACAGGCTCGGCGACGTGATGGTCGTCGGCGGCGGGATCAGCGGCATCCAGGCCGCCCTCGACCTCGCCACCGCCGGCTTCAAGGTCTACCTCGTCGAGACGTCGCCGACGATCGGCGGCAAGATGGCCCAGCTCGACAAGACCTTCCCCACCAACGACTGCTCGATGTGCATCGAGTCGCCCAAGTTCATCGAGTGCGACCGGCACCCGAACATCGAGATCCTGACGTACACCGACGTCGAGCGCGTCGAGGGGCGGGAGGGGGACTTCCGCATCACGCTGCTCCGCAAGCCGCGCTACGTCCTGGCGGACCGCTGCTCCGGCTGCACGACCTGCGTCTCCTACTGCCCGGTCCACGTCCCGGACCCGTTCAACCAGGAGCTGTCCCGCAACAAGGCCGTCCACATCTACTTCGCCCAGGCCGTGCCGCTCGTCCCCTACATCGACGAGAACTGCCTGTACCTCAAGGAAGGCAAGTGCCGGATCTGCGAGGCGGTGTGCCAGAAGCAGGCGATCGATTTCGACCAGACCCCGGAGCGCGTCGAGGTGCGGGTCGGGGCGGTGGTCCTGGCCCCCGGCTACGCCCCCTTCGACCCCGGGCCGCGCAGCGACTACGGCTACGGGCGCTACCCGAACGTCGTGACGAGCCTCGATTTCGAGCGGCTGTTGTGCGCGACCGGGCCGCACGAGGGGGAGATCCTGCGGCCGTCGGACGGCCGGCACCCGCACCGCATCGCCTGGATCCACTGCGTCGGTTCCCGCCAGGTCACCCCCGGCGGCCACGGCTACTGCTCGTCGGTCTGCTGCACCTACATCCAGAAGCAGGTGATCCTGGCGAAGGACCACGACGGCGAGGCGGAGTGCACGATCTTCCACAACGACATCCGGTCGTACGGGAAGGACTTCGAGCGGTTCTACCAGCGGGCGGAGAAGCTGCCCGGCGTCCGGTTCGTGCGCAGCTACGTCACCGTCGGCCGCGAGCTCCCGGACAGCCGGAACGTGACGATCCGCTACGCCGCCGACGACGGCGTGCGCGAGGAGGAGTTCGACCTGGTGGTGCTCGGCGTCGGCCTCGCGCCGCCGAAGGACGCCCCGCGGCTGGCGCGCCTCTTCGGCATCGAGCTCGACGAGCACGGCTTCTGCCGGACGGATCCGACCAACCCGATGCGCACGACGCGGCCGGGCGTGCTGGTGAGCGGCGCGTTCCAGGGGCCGATGGACATTCCCGAGTCGGTGGTCACGGCGAGCGGCGCGGGATCGCTCTGCGGCGAACTGCTCGGCCGCCGCCGCGGCTGGCTGGCCCGGGAACGGGTCTACCCGCCGGAGCGCGACGTGTCGGCCGAGGAGCCGCGCGTCGGCGTCTACGTGTGCCACTGCGGCGCCAACATCGGCCGCGTCGTCGACGTCCCCGCCACCGTCCACTACACGCTCGGATTGCCGGACGTCGTCCACGCCGAGGAGTCGCTGTTCATCTGCTCGACGGAGGCCGCGCAGAAGCTGGCGACCTCGATCCGCGAGAAGGGGCTCAACCGGGTGGTGGTGGCGGCGTGCACGCCGCGCACCCACGAGCCGCTGTTCCGCGACACGCTGCGCGAGGCGGGGATCAACCAGTACTTCTTCGACATGGCGAACATCCGCGAGCACTGCTCGTGGGTCCACAGCCGCGAGAAGGAGGCGGCGACCCGCAAGGCGCAGGACATCATCCGGATGTCGGTCGCCCGCGCCCGGCACCTCGAGCCGTTGCAGGAGTTCCGGCTGCCGGTCGACCAGCGGGCGCTGGTGGTCGGCGGCGGCCTGTCGGGGATGACGGCCGCGCTGAGCATCGCGCGGCAGGGCCACGAGGTGTGGCTGGTGGAGAAGGAGCCGGAGCTGGGCGGGATGGCGCGCCGCCTCCACCGGACGCTCGAGGGGCTCGACGTGCAGGCCTACCTGCGGGACGTCGTCGGCCGCGTTTACGCCGAGCCGCGCCTCCACGTGCTGGTCGGCGCGGAGATCCTGGAGGCGTCCGGCTACGTCGGCAGCTTCACCACCCGCGTCCGCGCGGCGGGCCGCGTGACCGAGATCCGGCACGGCGCGACGGTGATCGCGATCGGCGCCGGCGAGTATCGGCCGACCGAGTACCTGTACGGCACGGACGAACGGGTGGTCACGCAGCTCGAGCTGGAGGAGCGGCTGGCCGCCGGCGACCCGCGGCTCGACGGCGTGCGCAGCGTGGTGATGATCCAGTGCGTCGGCTGCCGGCAGGAGGACCGCAACTACTGCGCGCGCATCTGCTGCAGCCACGCTCTCAAGAACGCCCTGGCGCTCCGGCGGCGGGCGCCGGCCCCGGACGTCTACGTCCTGTTCCGCGACCTGCGGAGCTACGGCTTCCGCGAGGACTTCTACCGCGAGGCGGCGGACCGGCACGTGCGGTTCGTGCGCTGGGAGCCGGACGGACGGCCCTCGGTCGAGCCGGCGACGGAGGAAGGGCGGCCGGTGCTGCGGGTGACGGTCCCCGACCCGGTCCTCCGCCGCCGCCTGGCGCTCGACGCCGACCTCCTGGTCCTCTCGGCCGCCGTCGTGCCGGCGGCGACGAGCCAGGAGGTCTCGCGGTTGTTCAAGGTGGCGACCGGACCCGACGGCTTCTTCCAGGAAGCGCACGTCAAGCTGCGCCCGGTGGACTTCGCGGCGGACGGGGTGTTCCTCTGCGGTACGGCGCACTATCCGAAGCACATCGCGGAGGCGGTGAGCCAGGCCTACGGCGCGGCGGGGCGCGCGGTGACGCTCCTGTCCCAGGACACCGTGGTCGCCTCGGGGTCGGTCTGCCGCGTCGAGGAGCGCGACTGCGTGGCGTGCGGGGCGTGCATCCGCGCCTGCACCTACGGCGCGATCGAGTTCCACGATACGCCCCGGGGCCGCAAGGCGCGGGTCAACGCCGTGCTGTGCAAGGGCGACGGACTGTGCAACACGAAGTGCCCGACCGGCGCGATCTCGCTCCTGCACTATACGGACGAGGAGTTGCTGAGCCAGATCGATGCCGCGGCGGCGGAGCCGGCGCGGGCGACGTGAGCGGCGCGGCGGGGACGGTCGCGCCAGGAGTGGGACGACGGTGAGCGGCGAACTCGAATTCCGCCCGAAGATGCTGGGCATCGTCTGCAACTGGTGCTGCTACGGCGGCGCCGACCTGTGCGGCGTGTCGCGCTTCCAGTACCCCCCGTTCATCCGGCTCGTCCGCGTGATGTGCTCCGGCCGCGTCGATCTCCTGCACATCCTCCGCGCCCTGTCCGACGGCATGGACGCGGTGTTCGTCGGCGGCTGCCACATCAACGACTGCCACTACGTCACCGAGGGGAACTACGACGCGATCGCGATGATCGAGGTCTGCCGCGAGATCCTGCGGCGGATCGGCATCCGGCCGGAGCGGGTGCGGCTGGAATGGGTGTCGGCGGGCGAGGGGATCCGCTTCGCGGCGATCATGAACGAGTACGCGGCGCAGGTGCAGAAGCTGGGGCCGCTCGGGCGGGCCGACGGCGAGGGGTTGGACGCGGCCGAGCTGGCACGGCGGCTCGAGGCGGCGACGCGACTCGTCCCGTTCGCCCGGCTCGCGCTGACCGGCCGGCTGCGCCCGGCGGTCCGCACGGAGGAGGCGTACCGGCGGTTCTTCGCCGGCGAGGAGTTCCGGCGGCTGTTCGACGAGCTGCTGGGGGACCGGCTGGCGATCAGCCGGGTGCTGCTGGCGCTGCGCGAGGGGCCGCGCACCGCCGCGGACCTGGCGCGCGACCTCGGCTGGAGCGCCTCCGATGTCGCGCGGCACGTCCGGAACTCGACCAGGCACGGATGGATCCGGTTCGACGCCGCCCGCGGGTGCTACGCGCTGGCGGGAGGTTGAGCGGCGCGCGCCGGCGCCGGGGAGCAGCGGAAGAGGGCCATGGACATCGCCGAGTTCGACCGCGTCATCGATCAGCACGGGGCGGAACCCAGCGCGCTGATCCAGATCCTGCTGGAGATCCAGCGCCGGCACCACTGGCTGCCGCCCGCGGCGCTGGACCGCGTCGCCGAGCGGCTCGGGGTGCCGATGACCCGGGTCCGCCACATCGCGACCTTCTACAAGGCGTTCAGCCTGGTGCCCAAGGGGCGGCACGAGGTCCACGTCTGCCTCGGCACGGCCTGCCACGTCCGCGGCGCCGAACGGGTGCTCGACGCGGTCCGCGACGCCGCCGGCATCCTGCCCGGCGAGACCGACGCCGATCTCCGCTTCTCCCTCGAGACGGTCAACTGCCTCGGCTGCTGCGCCCTCGGGCCGGTGATGGTGATCGACGGCAAGACCCATGGCAAGCTCTCGCCCGCCGCCGCGGCGGATGCGCTGAAGAGCTACGAGTAGGGCGAACGATGGCACGTCTCCATTCGCGCGAGGAACTGGAGCGGCTGCGGCAGGAGATCCTGGCCCGCCGCGACCCCAAGCAGCCCTGCATCGCCACCTGCGCCGGGACGGGTTGCCTGGCGAGCGAGGCGGCCGCGGTCGTCGAGGCGTTCCGGCGGGAGCTGGCCGCCCGCGGCCTGACCGACCGGATCGCGCTCCGCGGCACCGGCTGCCACGGCTTCTGCGAGAAGGGCCCGATCGTGGTCATCGACCCCGAGGAGATCTGCTACCTCCAGGTGACCCCGGCGGACGTCCCCGAGATCGTCGAGCAGACGGTGCTGGGCGGGAAGGTGATCGAACGCCTGCTGTACCGCGACCCGCAGACCGGCGAACGGACGGTGCGCGAGCCCGACATCCCGTTCTACAAGCACCAGCAACGGCTCGTGTTCGGCGCGAACCGCAAGCTCGACCCGCGCCGCCTCGAGGACTACCTGGCGCTCGGGGGCTACCGCGCGCTGGTCCGGGCGCTGTTCGAGAGGACGCCGGAGCAGGTGATCGAAGAGGTGAAGGCGTCGAAGCTGCGCGGGCGCGGCGGCGCCGGGTTCCCGACGGGCGTGAAGTGGGAGTTCGCGCGCCGAGCCGCGGGCGAACCGAAGTACGTCGTGGTGAACTGCGACGAGGGCGATCCCGGCGCCTACATGGACCGCTCGCTGATGGAGGGCAACCCGCACGCGGTGCTCGAAGGGCTGCTGATCGGCGCCTACGCGATCGGGGCGCACGAGGGGTACTTCTACGTGCGGCAGGAGTACCCGCTGGCGGTCGAGAACCTCGGCATCGCCCTGCAGCAGGCCGAGGAGCACGGGTTGCTGGGGCAGAACATCCTCGGCTCGGGGTTCGACTTCGCGGCGCGCGTGCACCGCGGGGCGGGGGCGTTCGTCTGCGGCGAGGAGACGGCGCTGCTGCTGTCGCTCGAGGGTCGGCCCGGCGAGCCGCGGCCCCGACCGCCCTACCCCGCGATCCAGGGGCTGTGGGGCAAGCCGACGAACATCAACAACGTCGAGACCTGGGCCAACGTGCCGCTGATCCTGAACGACGGCGCCGCGAAGTTCGCCTCGATCGGCACCGCCGAGAGCAAGGGCACGAAGATCTTCTCGCTGGTCGGCAAGATCTGCAACACGGGCCTGGTCGAGGTGCCGATGGGGCTTCCGCTGCGCGACGTGGTCTACCGGATCGGCGGCGGCATCCCGGGCGGCAAGAAGTTCAAGGCGATGCAGACCGGCGGGCCGTCCGGCGGCTGCATCCCCGAGGAACAGCTCGACCTCCCCGTCGGCTTCGACGAGCTGACCCGCGCCGGCTCGATGATGGGCTCCGGCGGCATGATCGTGATGGACGAGGACACCTGCATGGTGGACGTCGCCCGCTACTTCGTCGACTTCCTCACCGAGGAGTCGTGCGGGAAGTGCGTGCCGTGCCGCGAGGGGCTGCGCCAGATGCACCGCATCCTGACGCGCATCACCCAGGGCGACGGCCGCGAGGGGGACCTCGAGGCGCTGGAACAGATCGCCGAGACCGCCGTCGAGGCCTCCCTCTGCGCGCTCGGCAAGACCGCCGCCAACCCGTTCCTCTCGACGCTGCGCTACTTCCGCGACGAGTACGAGGCGCACATCCGCGAGAAGCGCTGCCCCGCCCTGTCGTGCAAGGCGCTGATCCACTACTGGATCGACCCCGAGAAGTGCCGCGCCTGCATGCTGTGCCTCAAGAAGTGCCCGACCGGCGCGATCGACGGCGGCAAGCAGCGGATCCACGTGATCGACCAGGCGAAGTGCAACCACTGCGGCACCTGCTTCGAGGTCTGCCCGGTGAAGTTCGGCGCGGTCCGGAAGCTGTCGGGCGTCCCCGTCCCGCCGCCGATCCCCGAGGAGCGGCGGACCGTCGCCCGGGCGAGGAAGCAAGATGAGTGACGTACCGCTGCGGATCGATGGGAAGGACGTGACGGTCCCGGAGGGAACCACCGTCCTCGAGGCCGCGCGCCGCGCCGGGGTCGAGATCCCGACGCTCTGCCACCACCCCCGCCTGGCGCCGTACGGCGGCTGTCGCGTGTGCGTCGTCGAGACGGAGTTCCGCGGCGGCTGGCGGCTGATCGCCGCCTGCGTCTACCCGGTCGAGTCCGGGATGGTCGTCCGCACCCGCTCCGAGAAGATCGATCGCATCCGCCGCTCGGTCCTCGAACTGCTCCTCGCCCACGCCCCGGACTCGGCGAAGCTCCAGGAGCTGGCGCGCCTCTACGGGGCGAAGCGCGACCGTTTCGCCCCGGACGCCTCCTACTGCATCCACTGCGGCCTGTGCGTCCGCTACTGCGCCGAGGTCAAGGGGAAGTTCGCCGTCGGCTTCGTCGATCGCGGCATCCGCAAGGAGATCGCGTTCGTCCCCGGGATCGCCGCGCGGGAGTGCCGCGACTGCAAGGAGTGCTTCGAGCTGTGCCCGACCTCCTACCTGCAGGCGGCCTTCGTCCTCGCCGAGTCGCTCGCCTTCCCCCCGCCGCCGGCCGGCGCGAAACCGTAGATCGGTCGTCCACCCGCGGGCGCGCCGGACGGGGTCCGCCGGCAACCGCGGCAGGCGCCCGCAGTGTCGAACCGACGAGCGCGAGGAGATGCCGCTTCGCTCTCGAACCGCGGTGTCTTCGACGCGACGCTTCGGCGGACGTCCGGCGGTGTCGTGCGGTGTGGATTCGCGCTACGCGGCGGCGCGCGGTGGCGAGGAAACGCCCAGGCAGCGGAGACCGGTCAACGCCGTCACCCGCTCGGGGTACATCGAGAAGAACAGCCGGATCCCCTCCCGCGCGTTGAGGATGCGCCGGGAACGCATGAAGGCGCGGATCGCGACCGCGCACGACGCCTCCTGGCAACCCTCGTCCGAATCCCAGTAGCGGAGGATCAACTCGTCGTCGCCCTTCACCAGTTCCATCAGCAGCTTGAACTTCAACATCGTCGTCCTCCGAACCCCCGCCCCGCGCCTCCTTCGACCACCCGCGAGGCGGTCACGACGTCCTACGCATGCGTCCGGCGTGCCGATCTCGCGCGAACCGATTCCCGCTCCGCACCGTGGGACACGCGTGTCGATTCCGCAACGATTTCGCGTCGCGTGAGCATGGCGCCCACCTCGTCCCACCCGCGCAGGCCGCCCACGGCCTTGCGAACGACCGCGACAGTCGTGCCAGGGTGGAACCTCGGATCCGGGACCGGACGGGACACGACCGGGCGCCGGCGGGAGGCGCGAGTCCGGGGAGCGCTTCCCGCTCGCCGCAGGCGACCGGGACCGGTCAGGGGAGTCGGCGGATCCGGATCACGTCGAGCGCCAGGGTTCCGTTGTCGTGGTAGTGGACGCGGAACTCGATGGGCAGGAACGGCCGGTCGACGGCGAAGTCGAGCGAGAACTCCTGCCAGGCGCCGGGGCGTTCGAAATCGAGGAAGCGCAGGTCGCGGACGGCGAGTCTTCCGGGTTCGGTGTTGACGTCGATCGTCGCGACCAACGCGCCCGGCGGCTCGTACCACTCCCGGGCGGCGGCGAGGCGGAACGTGGCGCGGTAGCGGCCCGGGCCGAACGTCCAGTGGGGTCCGAAGAACAGCTCGCCCGGCCCGCGCCGGTCGGCGGGGGTGACGCGCAGGGCGGCGCCGTTCGAGCAGGACGGGTCGGCGACGGCGAGGTTCGGGTAGCGCGACGTCTCGAAGTCCTCGGCCTCGAGGTCCGGGTTGTCGAGCAGGGCGGCGGCCGCGGCGTTCCGGTCCCGCGGCGCGCCGCGCCGCAGCAGGATCGCGCCGCGCTCCGCCCGCAGCACGCCCCACTCGGGAAGCTCGAGCAGCTTCCGCGTGAACGGCACCATCGTCGCCAGCTTGCCCGGGAACGGGAAGGCGGGCCGCATCAGGTCGAGGAACAGGTACTCGGCCTGTTCCATCCCGTACGGCAGCATCGCGGGCCGCGGCCGGTTCATCAGGTGGATCGCCTGGTAGCCGGTGGCCGACACCGGAACCTCCGGCGGGATCTCGGCCAGCATCGCATCGATCAGCCGCGTGCGGGGCGTGCGGAGGTACTGCGGCCGCTCCCAGACGGGCGACTCGGGGAAGTGCGGGTCGGTGCCGGCCAGGACGAGCACGGCGGCGACGAGGTAGCCGGCCGCGGCCGCGCGCCATCGCCACCACGGCAGCCGCTCACGCAGCCCCGGCCGGGCGTCCAGGTGCCGGCGCAACCGTTCCAGACCGAAGATCGCGGCCGGGAAGGCCAGCGCCATCGGCACACAGGCGTAGTAGAAATTGAGCGTGTACATGTAGGAGAAGCTCGCGAGGAGCATCTCGAGGGCGGGGAGATACAGGAGCAGGTTGACCCAGCCGCCGCACAGGCCCAGGAACCCGAGCGGCGCGAGCAGCATCAGCACGCTACCGAGCCGGTCCTCGGAGAGGACGTAGCCGGCGACGTAGAGCGGGTTGGCCAGCGCGTGACCGATGGCGGACCCGAGCGTCGGGCCGAGGTGGCTGAAGTGCCGGGCGAACTTGTAGTGCTCGGGGTTGAAGTCCCGGTAGAACGTCCCCGGCTCCTGGAAGATCGAATAGGCCGGGATCACCCAGCCCAGGGTGAGCACGCCGTAGAGCACCGCGGCGACAACGACGGCGGGGCCGAGGCGCCGGAAGCCGTGGGCGACCCAGGCCCACAGGCCGAGCACGGCGGTGACGATGCAGGTGTCCTCCTTGGTGGCCCACAACAGCGCCACGCAGAGCAGGAACCAGCGGCCGCTCCGGCGGCGGACGGCGAGCACGGCGCCGGCGACGAGCGGCGGTTCGAGCAGGTCCATCTTGAACCCGTGCCACTGCGCCTGAAACGTCGCCGGCAGGAGCAGCCAGGCGACGGCGAAGGCCAGGCCGAGCCAGCCGTCGTCGAGCGTCTCCTCGGCGAGGCGGAACACCAGCCAGCCGGTCCCGGCCATCGCCGCCGCCATCACGAACTGCAGGAGCAGCGGGTCCTGGTACAGCGCGTAGAGCGGGGTCAGCAGCAACAGGATCGGCGAGAAGTGCTCCGCGAGGAACGTCACGCCGAACTGCGGCGACCAGAGGATCCCGTCGCCGTGGACCGTCGAGCGCAGCGAGCCGGCGAAGAGGCCGAGATCGTACAGCGACGACCAGTAGCTCGCATGCTGGATCCAGGCCAGCCAAGCGTAGTAGGCGCCCGCGGCGAGGACCGCCGCCAGCGCCAGCTGGCGGGGCAGGCGGCGCCCGTGCCGGACCGCGCCCGTCTCGGGCAGGACGGCGAAGGCCAGCCCGCCGGCGACGGCCGCCACGAGCGCCGCGTGGAGCTGAATCCGGGCGGTGCCGTTGTCGACGAACAGCAGCAGCGGCGCGCCGAACAGCGGCAGGAGGTGCAGCGCGGCGTCGCCGAAGGCTCGCGCCCAGGCGCGGCCGCGGGCCCGCAGGGCCCAGGCGACCAGCGCGGCGAGCGCGATCAGCTCGACGAGCAGCGTGCCGGACTCGAGCAGCAGCGGGATGCGTCCGGAGCCGCGGAACGGTCCCGCCCGAAACCCCTCCTCGATCGCGTCCCACGGGAAGAACAACCACTGCCGCGCGAGGGCCAGCGCGTAGGCCACCGGCGCCAGCAGCAGGAGCAGGACGGCGGCCCGCAGCCACGGGCGGGCGCGCCGACCCCGCGCGGATGGACCCTCGCCGGCTCCCACCGTCTCCACGAGCGCGGGATAGTATCAGCGGTCTTTCTCCGCGTCACCGGACCACGCAGCTCCGCGTGGCGCAGTCGCAGGCCCGGCCGGGAAACTCCTCGGACACCCGCTCGCAGATCCCCGACGCGCAGCGCGGCGTCACCTGGTGGCAGATCCCGCCCTCCATCCGGCAGTACGGCATCCCGCAGTCGGAGTCGCCGAGCTCGCAGGAGAGCCCGTAGTCGGGCGCGGGGCAGTCGCGCGGGCAGTTGCAGAAATTCTCGCCCAGGTGGAGTTCGCACGTGCCGTCGCCGCAGGGCGCGCAGGTCAGCGCCCAGCAGCCGACCATGCAGGCGATGCGCCCGCCCGAGAGCATGCCTTCCATCGGCGACAGCGACGACAGCGCGATCAGCCCCGGGCAGCAGCGGCCCGAACCGGGGTAGTAGCTCGCGCCCGGTCCCGTGCACGTCTCGCTGCGGCAGCAGAGCGGCGAGGCGCCGGCGCACCCGAGCGGTTCGGCGAGGATCGTCCCTTCGATGCAGGAGCCAGCGTCGGGAACGCACTGCCCCCCGCCGCGCTGGCACTCCGTGTCGCCGGGACACGCGCCGGCCGGGTCCGCCTCGCAGACCCACGCGCCCGACACGCAGCGGCACCACGGCACCAGCGTCCCGTCCCAGCAGCTCCACGGATGGCTCTCCCCTTCGACGCAGGGCGCGGGGCAGTCGAGCGGACAGGCGTGGGTGGCCGTCTCGACGTCGTCGCATGCGCCGTCCCCGCAGGTTCCGCCGCAGGTGCAGCTCGCGGTGTCGGGCCGGCAGCGGGGCGTGTCCTCCCCGCAGGAGGTCGCCGCGCACTCCGCGTCGGTCGTGCAATCGACGCAGTAGTTCAGCGAGCACGGGCGGCCGTCGCAGTCTTCCGGCCCGAGGCACCGGCAGCGGCAGGCGCCGAGCGACAGTTCGCAGAACGGGGTCGCGCAGTCGGCGACCGTGCCGGCGACGCAGGTCGCGTTGGCCGTGCACGGCGTCGAGCAGGTTCCCGCGCCCGGCAGTCCGAGGCAGCGCAGGCCGGCGGCGCAGTCGCAGTCGCCGGCGCAGGTCTCGCCCAGGGCCCCGGTGCCGCTGCAGGCGTCGCCGTCCGCGTCCGCGTCCGCACCCGTGTCCGCGAGGTCGCCGGCGCCGTCGCCGCCGGCCTCGCCGTCCGCCGCGCCGTCGTCCGACGCCTCGCCGCCCGAATCGGCGGCCGCGTCGGAGGACGAACCGTTCCCGTCGCAGCCGCATCCCCCGACCAGCGCGAAGACCCAGACGAAGCGCAGAATCCGGTGCATCGGCGGTGCCTCCCTCCGGCGCGGGCCGCCCACCCGGCGGCCCGTCGTCGTCGAGGCAAGGATGGTCCACGCCGGTCCGTCCGGCAACCGATTCCGCACGGGGCCTTCGGGGCCCCCGTTCGGCGCGACCGTGGATGGGGCGAGGTGCGCAGGAACTGCGCGGTGTCCCGGGCTCGAGACGTCTCGCGGGGCGAGCGGTGTGCAGGCGGTGCGCAGCCGGTCGGCCCCGCGGAGACGCCGCGATGCCGCGCAGCCAGTGTTCCCGGCCGGTTACGCGGCGCGCCCGGCTACGGCACGGTTCCCGCTTGGTCTCCCGCTCCGGCTTCCGTCCGGAGCGCCCGCGAGGCGCTCTGCGACGCAACGGACGAGGAAAGGAGTTCCGTCATGAACAAGCACCTGATCTGGATCCCGGTGGTCGCGCTGCTCGGCGCCGCTTCCGCGTTCGCCGCGTGGTCGCCCGCGCCTCCGGCCGACGCGGCGGCCGTCGCGGCGGTCGCCTCCGGGCTGTCGTGTCCCGGCGGCGACCACGGGGGATGCGGCTGTCACGGCGACGGCCAGTGCAACTGCGGCGGCGGATGCGGCTGTCACGGCGACGGCCAGTGCAACTGCGGGCAGGACGGGTCGTGCGACTGCGGCCAGGACTGCCCCCGGTTCGTGGACGAGAACGGCGACACGGTGTGCGACCTGCAGGGGCAAGGCGGGTGCAACTGCCACCGCGGCGACCAGTAGGTTCCTTCCAGCGATCGGAGCGCGGGAGGTTCGGCGGCGGCGCGGACCCGGCGACCGCCGCTCCGGCGCGGCGGGGAACGGCAGCCGCGGCGGAGGTCGCCGGCGGGCTACGTGCCGGCCATCCGGCCCACGCCGGTGTCCGGCCGGCGCGGCTTCCCGCTTGCGGCCGCCCGCCCTGCCGGTCCGCCGGCCCGTTTCCGCATTTCCGCCGGCCGGTTCGGCGGCTAGGATGAGCCGCGAATGACGCGCGACGTCGCCGCGGCCGACCGACCGTTGCAGCGCCCGGCGCCCTGGGGCCCGGCGGCGCTGCTGCTGATCCTCGCCGGGCTCGCCGCCGTGATCGTCTGGCAGACCTGGGCCGGCCTCGACCACATCGACCGCATGATGGGGGAGCGGAGTCGGACGTTGTACCGGATGGTGGCGACCGAGGTGCGGAACGTGGCGCGCTACGGGGCGGCGCGGCTGGAGCGGTTGGACGAGGTGCTGGGGGAGATCGCGGCGGGCGGCGACGTGGAGGGCGTCTCGCTGACGCGCGTCGCCGGCGGCGTCGCGCTGGCGCGCGGCGTGTTTCCGGACCCGCTGCCCGACCTGGAGGTCGACGGCCGGACCCACGTGCTCGACGGCGAGGCGCTGCTGCTCGCCGGCCCGACGACGATCGTCACCCAGGGATGCGGGGGGTGCGCGACGTGCGGAGCGGGCGGGGCGGACGTGGCGGGCGAGCCGCACTGTCCGGCCGCGGCCAGCACGATGCTGGACGGCGACTACGTCGTGCTGCTCGCGATCGACGCCCGTCCGTACCTCGCGCTGCGGCGCGGCGTGTGGCTCCAGGCGCTGGCGGCGGTCGTGCTGCTCCTGGGACTCGCCGGCGGCCTGCTGGCGTACCGCGCGCAACTCCGCCGCGCGGCGCGGATGGGCGAGGCGCTGGCGGTGGCCGGCGAGCGGGCGCGGGCGCTGGAACGGCTGGGCCGCGTGGCCGCGGGGCTGGCGCACGAGATCAAGAACCCGGTCGGCTCGTTGCGCGGATTCGCGCAGCTCCTCGCCGAGCGGGCGGGGGCGGGGTCGCAGGAGGCGGAGTACGCGCGGCTGATGGTCGCCGAGCTCGACGGGATCACGCGGCGCATCGACCGGTTGCGCGACTACGCGCGGCCCGCGCCCCCCCGGTTCGCGCCGGCGCGGCCGAACGACCGGATCCGGCGGATCGCCGCGCTGCTCGAGCCGGACCTCGCCGCGCGCCGCCTCCGCCTGGCGCTCGACCTGCCCCCCGACCCCGGCCCCGAGGCGAATCTCGACGAGGAGCGCTTCCGCGACCTGGTGGTGAACCTGCTGATCAACGCGATCGAAGCCTCGCCGGAAGGCGGGACCGTCACCGTCCGGCTGACCGCGCTGGACGGCGACCGCCTGGCGCTCGAAGTGGAGGACCAGGGGCCCGGGATTCCGCCGGAGGAGCGCGAGCGCGTCCTGCGCCCGTTCCACTCGACGAAACCCGGCGGCATGGGCCTGGGGCTGGCCGTGGCGCAGCAGGCGGTCGAGGACCACGGCGGGCGGCTGGAGCTGGGCGCGGCGCCGGGCGGCGGGGCGCGGGTGCGGGCCGAGTGGCCGAGGAGGGGAGCCGGTGGCGAGTAGGGTCGTGCTGATCGCCGACGACGATGCGGCCCATCGCCGCATGCTCGGCGCGGCGCTCGAGTCCTCCGGCTGGGCCTGCCGCTACGCGGCGGACGGCGAGGAGGCGGTGCGGGCGACGGACGGACCGCTCGACCTCGTCCTGCTCGACGTCCGCATGCCGCGGCTCGACGGGATCGGCGCGCTGCGACGGATCCACGAGCGGCGGCCGGATCTGCCGGTGGTGGTGGTCACCGCACACGGCGACGTGCGGGTCGCGGTCGAGGCGATGAAGCTCGGGGCGCGAGACTTCCTCGAGAAGCCGATCGATATCGACGAGCTGCGCAGCGTCGTGGCGGACATCCTCGAGCGGCCCGGCCCGCCGGGGGAGCGTCCCGAGGACGGCGGCGACGAGCCGCGGACGCTGGTCGGGGTGAGCGAGGCGTTGGTGCGCGTGCGGGAGACGGTGCGCCGGGCGGCGGGCTCCACCGCCACCGTGCTGGTCCACGGCGAGAGCGGCACGGGCAAGGAGCTGGTGGCCCGCGCGATCCACGAGCTGTCGGACCGCGGCGACGGCCCGTTCGTCGCCGTCAACTGCGCCGCGGTCCCCGAGACGCTCCTCGAGAGCGAGCTGTTCGGCCACGAGCGCGGGGCGTTCACCGGCGCCGACAGCCGGCGCATCGGCCGTTTCGAACAGGCGGACGGCGGCACGCTGTTCCTCGACGAGATCGGCGAGATGCAGCCGGCGCTCCAGGCCCGCCTGCTGCGCGCGCTGCAGGAGCGATCCTTCGAACGGCTGGGCGGCACGGCGCCGGTGCGGGTCGACATCCGCGTCGTCGCGGCGACGAATCGCGACCTCCGCGCCGCGATCGCCGCCGGGCGCTTCCGCGAAGACCTGTACTACCGTTTGGCGGTCGTGGAGATCGCCCTGCCGCCGTTGCGCGACCGGCCGGAGGACATCCTGCCGACCGCGCAGCACCTGCTCGGACGCCTGCGCCCCGAGGTCCCGCCGCGGCTGGCCCCCGAGACCGCCGCGGCGCTCGCGCTCCACGACTGGCCCGGCAACGTCCGCGAGCTGGCCAACGTGCTGGAGCGCGCGCTGCTGTTCGCGGGTCACGGCGAGATCCGGCCGGAGCACCTGCCGCCGGGACTGCGCGAGCTGGCCGGCCGGGAACCGCACGCCGCGCCGGGCCCCGGCGGGACCGGCGTCCGCCCCGGCGTGTCGCTGGAGGCGGTGGAGCGGGAGCTGATCGAGAAGACGCTGCGGTCGCTCGGCGGCAACCGCACCCGCACCGCCCGGGCGCTCGGACTCTCCCGCCGCGCCCTGCTGTACAAGCTGAAGCGCTACGGCCTCCGCTGACGCCGGCGGCGACTGGTCACGAGCCGCGGCGGAAGGTATGGTGCGGCCGGTGAGGCCGGGCGCGACGCGGTCGGCCGGGAGGGAGGTCGCGCATGCGCATCCTGTACGGCGTCGTCGGCGAGGGCATGGGCCATGCGATCCGCTCCGGCGTGGTGCTGCGCCATCTGGCGGACGCCGGGCACGAGGTGGTCGCGATGGCGTCGGACCGCGCCGTCGATTACCTGCGCCAGCGGCTGTTCGAGGTCCGGCGCATCCACGGGTTTCACATCGTCTACGAGGAGAACCGGGTCCGCCGCGGCTCGACGCTGTGGTCGAACCTCCTCGAAGGGACCGGCGCCCTGCCGAGCCAGATCGTCGCCTACTTCGACCTGATCGGCGACTTCCGCCCGGAGATCGTGATCTCGGACTTCGAGTCGTGGGTCTGGCTCTACGCCAAGGTGCACGGCACCCCGATCCTGTCGATCGACAACATGCAGGTGATCAACCGCTGCCGCCATCCGGAAGAGCTGGTGTCGCGGCACCGGACCGACTTCGAGATGACGCGGGCGTTCATCAAGAGCAAGCTGCCGTTCTGCCACCACTACTTCATCAGCACCTTCTTCCACCCCCCACTCCGGAAGGACCGCACCAGCCTGCACCCGCCGATCCTGCGCCCGGAGATCCTCGCCGCGACGCCGACCCGCGGCGACCACCTGCTGGTGTACCAGACGGCCGAGGGGCACGAGGCGCTGGTCGAGGCCCTGCGGGACTGCGGCCTGGAGTGCCGGATCTACGGCCTGCGCCGCGGCATCGCGGAGGAACAGGTCGAGGGGCGGCTGCGGTACCGCCCGTTCGACGAGCGCCGCTTCGTCGAAGACCTCGCCTCGGCCCGCGCCGTCGTCGCCGGCGGCGGCTTCACCCTGCTCGGCGAGGCGGTCTACCTGCACAAGCCGATCCTGTCGGTACCCGTCCGCCGGCAGTTCGAACAGGTGCTGAACGCGTTCTACATCGAGCGGGAAGGCTACGGGCTCGCGGCGGACGAGGTCGATGCCGCACGACTCGGCCGATTCCTCGACGGCCTGCCCCGCTTCGAGGAGCGGCTCGCCGCCTGGTCCCAGGACGGCAACGAGGACCTGTTCCGGGCCCTCGACGAAAAGCTCGACCAGGCCGCCGCCGGCCTGCTGGCCTAGCGTCCTCCAGCCGCGCTCGCGTGTTGCGCCTCCCCGCCCGACGTCCGCCTGCACCGCCGAAGGCGGAGCCTCGTCAGTAGACGTCCAGGTCGCGCCCGTTGGCCGTGGGGCCGTCGTAACCCCGGCGGACCTCCTCCAGCAAGGTCTCGACGCCGCCGGAGCCCGGCCACCAGAGCTGGTGGGTCAGGACGAGCAGCCCGGGCGGACCCCAGGCCTCGAGCGGCACGGTGCGTCCGACGGTCCAGGGGCTGAAGATCAGGTCGGGCAGGCCGAGGGTGTGGTCCGAGTGGAGGTGGGTGAGGCAGACCCGGGACAGCGCGCGCGGCTCGAGTTCCCGGCGGCCCTGGAGGGCGGCGGCCGCGGCGCGACGCACGACGCCGGGGCCGGCGTCGAAGAGGTAGGCGGTTCCGCCGGCCAGGACGGCGGTCGAGGGGCCGGACCGGTCCGGGTCGGGGCGCGGCGTGCCGGTGCCGAGCAGC
>JAAZOP010000505.1 GCA_012797735.1 Myxococcales bacterium | reverse complement strand
TGACGCTTGACACGGATCGCCGCGCAACCTAATGTGCCGACCTTCGCGGGCCGGCCCCCGGGAGGGGCGGGCCCGCCATCGAGGCGCCTGTGGACCACCGTTTCGTCATCGACGTGCACGAGGTGCCGACGCACGAGGGTTCGTGGGTCTTCCCGATCCCGCAGGAGTGGGGCCGGGGGGCGTTCGAGGGGTGCGAGGTCGAAGCGCTCGAGGAGCCGGGGGAACTCGAGGTGCGCGTGACGAAGACGGGGGAGGGATACCTGGTGGAGGGTCGGGTGCGGCTGACGGTGGCGGCGACCTGTGTGCGCTGCCTGCAGCCGGTCCCGCTGGAGATCGATGCGCCGATCGCGGCGCTGTACGTGCCCGGACCGGCGGGCGAGCCGGCCGGGGCGGGGGACGACGAGGCGGGGGAGGACGAGGAGCCGCGGCCGGACGACGGTCCGGAGGTCGAACACTTCCAGGACCACCGGCTCGTGCTCGACTCGTACGTCCGCGACACGGTCCTGCTCGAGGTGCCGATGAACCCCAGGTGCGCCGTGGAATGCCGGCTGCCGGAGCGCCCGCGCGGCGCATCCTAGGCCGCAAGGAGGAGCGAACGTGCCCGTACCGAAGAAGAGGAAGTCCCCCGCGCGTCGCGACCGTCGCCGTGCCCACCACGACAAGGTGGCGATGCCGCCGATGACCTACTGCTCCAACCCGGAGTGCGGAGCGCCGATGTTGCCGCACCACGTCTGTCCCGAGTGCGGGCAGTATCGGGGCGAGGCGGTGATCGAGGTGGTTTCCGAGGAGGAGTTGGAGGCCAGAAAGAAGGAGCGTCGCGAGAAGGCGAAGGCCGCGAAGGCCGGACGCGCGGCGCCGCCGGCCGCGGAGAAGGCGGAGGAGAAGGACGAGGACGAGGACGAGGACGAGGACGAGGACGAGAAGCCCGGGAAGAAGAAGGGCAAGTAGCCCGTCCCGCTCCACGCGTCCTTTTCCCCGGCCCATGAAGCTCCGTTCTTCCATCCTCGGCGTCGCCGCCTGTGCGTGGTGTTCGTGTCTGGCGGCCTGTCCCGTCGGGCCGCCGGTGCTGGGGCGCGGGCCGGAGCGCGTGGCGCGGTCGCCGGAGGATCTGCCCGATCCGGGCGCCTTCGCGGCGGTGCTGGTCGCTCCGCGGGCGCTCCTGGCCGGACCGCTCGGCGATGCGGCCGCGGAGTGGTTCGAGGCGACGCCGGAGGAGGCCTCCCGGGGCGGCCCGGCGTCCTGGTTCCGGGGGCTGGGAGGGGCGGAGCGCGTGGTGGTGGCGCAGCACGGCGTGGAGGACGAGCCGGAAACGACGATCGCGGTGCGCGGCGGCGACGGCGAGGGTCGGGTGTTGGCCGAGCGGCTGGCGGGGGGGGCGAACCTGCGGGGGGTCTCGATCGAGGAGCGGGCGTGCGGGGACGTGCGGCTGTTCGCGGCGGGGACGCAGGCGGCGGGGGCGTTCGGCGCCGATCTGTTCCTCGCGGGGCCGGTGGAGCGGGCGGAGCGGGCGTGCGCGCGGGCCGCGGGGGAGGTCGCGGACGGCTGGTCGGCGGATCCGGAGGTCGCGGCGCTGCTCGCGCGGCTCGGCGGGGACGCGCAGCTCGCGTACGTCGGCCGCGTGCCGGCTCCGTTGCGGCCGCGGCTGCAGCACTGGGGGCTCGACCCGCTGGTCGACCGGCGTATCGGCGCGGCGGCGGCGATCGGCGAGGCGACGACGCGGGTTCGGCTGGTCGCGGAGCTGGGGGACGAGGCGCAAGCGGCGGCGCTGGCGGTCTCGGCGGCGGACGGGGTGGAGTTCGCGGCGGGGCGCCGGTCGTTCCAGGCCGCCGGGCTGTCGCCGTTGATCCGGCGGCTGGTGCCGCGCAGCGAGGGGCGGTTCTTCTTCCTCGAGGGGGAGTTGCCGACGCCGGTGGTGGCGGGGGTATTGTCGGCGCTGCGGACGATCGAGCGGGCGACGGGGGAGCCGTAGGGGGCGGCGGTGGCGGGGCGGAGGACGGGGAGCGGAGTGCGGCGAGGGTCGAGCGGGCCGGGAGGGCGAACGTGGCGGCGGGGCGGCTGCGGGTGACGATCGACGGTCCGGCGGGGGCCGGGAAATCGACGGTGGCGTCGCGGGTGGCGGCGGCGTTCGGCCTGCCGAAGCTCGACACGGGGGCGATCTACCGGACGCTGGCGCTGTTCGCGCGGCGCGAGGGGGTGGACTGGGACGACGAGGCGGGGCTGGCGGCGCTGGCGGCGCGGATGCCGCTGGCGTTCGAGGGGGGCGTGGGGGAGGCGCCGTTGCGAGTGCGGCTGGCGGGGGAGGACGTGTCGGCGGCGATCCGCACGCCGGAGCTGTCGCAGGGGGCGTCGCTGGTTTCCCGGCATCCGGCGGTGCGGGCGGCGTTGTTGCCGGTGCAGCGCCGGCTGGCGGAGGGTGGTGTGGTGGCGGAGGGCCGGGACCTGGGGACGGTGGTGCTGCCGGACGCGGAGGTGAAGATCTTCCTCACGGCGTCGGCGGAGGAGCGGGCGCGGCGGCGGCGTGCGGAGCTGTCGGCGCGGGGGGAGGACCAGCCGTTGGAGCGGGTGTTGGCGGAGCAGGCGGAGCGGGACGAGCGGGACGAGCGGCGGGCGGCGGCGCCGTTGCGGGCCGCCGGCGACGCGGTGGTGATCGACACCGACGGTCGGACGCTGGAGCAGGTGGTGGAGCGGGTGATCGAGGAGGTGGCGCGGCGAACGGGGCGGTCGCCGCGGCGCGGCTGAATCGGACGCCTTTTCCCTTTGACACGCAGGGCGGGACGCGGTAGCGATCCGGCGCTTTCCGGACCGGGGAGGGCCCTCCGGACGCGGGCCGGGCGTTGCGGCGTCCGGCGGGGATGGAGGGTGCTCCCGGGGAGTCGGGGAGCGGAGAAGGAGGTTTCGAGAGGACGCATGGGCGAGGCGAAGTCGAACACCCCGTTTGTCGATTCCGACGAGAGTTTTGCGGCGCTGTTCGAGGCGCAGGACGGCGACGCCGGTCCGGTCGACGAGGGCCAGATCGTGAGCGGCCGGGTGGTCCACGTGGGCAAGGAGCACGTGGTCGTGGACATCGGCTACAAGTCGGAGGGGATCATTCCGCTGCACGAGTTCCAGGACCCGGGCGGCGGCTGTTCGGTGAAGGTCGGCGACAAGGTGGAGGTGTTCGTCGAGTCGCGCGAGGGGGAGGACGGGGTGACGGTGCTCTCGAAGGAGCGCGCCGACCGGCTCCGCGTCTGGGACGAAATCGCCTCGGCGTGCGAGGGCGAGGAGATCATCGAGGGGACGATCTCGGGGCGGGTGAAGGGCGGTCTGGCGGTGACGATCCGCGGGGGCGTCCGGGCGTTCCTCCCCGGTTCGCAGGTCGACCTCCGCCCCACTCGCAACCTCGACCAGTTCATCGGCAAGACGTATCCGTTCCGGGTGATCAAGTTCAACCGCAAGCGGGGCAACATCGTGCTCTCGCGCCGCGCGCTGCTGGAGAAGGAGCGCGAGGTGTTGAAGGCGCAGACGCTGCAGACGCTGCAGGAGGGGATGATCGTCGAGGGGGTGATCAAGAACCTGACGGAGTACGGGGCGTTCGTCGATCTGGGCGGGGTCGATGGTCTGCTGCACGTCACCGACATGTCGTGGGGCCGGGTGAACCACCCGTCGGAGCTGTTCAAGGTCGGCGACAAGGTCAAGGTGATGGTGCTCAAGTTCAACCCCGACCAGGAGCGCATCTCGCTCGGGGTGAAGCAGACGCAGGATGACCCGTGGCTGCTGGCGCACATCAAGTACGCGGTGGGTGCGCGCTGCAACGGCAAGGTGGTCAGCCTGACCGACTACGGCGCGTTCGTCGAGCTGGAGCCCGGCGTCGAGGGGCTGGTGCACGTTTCGGAGATGAGCTGGACCAAGCGGGTCAAGCACCCCTCGCAGATCCTGAGCGTCGGCCAGACGGTCGACGTGGTGGTGCTGGAGCTGGACCGCGAGACCCGCCGCATCTCGCTCGGGTTGAAGCAGCTCGAGCCCGACCCGTGGTCGCTGTTCACCGAGAAGTACCGGCCGGGCGACCGGATCAAGGGCGTCGTCCGTTCGATCGCCGACTACGGCGTGTTCGTCGAGATCCAGGACGGCGTGGACGGGATGGTCCACAAGTCGGACATCTCCTGGACGCAGCGGGTGAACCACCCCTCCGAGGTGTTCAAGAAGGGCCAGGAGGTCGAGGCGATCATCCTCAACATCAACTACGACGAGAAGAAGGTCTCGCTCGGCATCAAGCAGCTCTCGGAGGATCCCTGGGCGCGCATCCCGGCGGTGTATCCGCCGGGGCGGATCCTGTCGGTGAAGGTGATCAAGGTGATGGACTTCGGCGCCTTCGTGGAGCTGGAGTCGGGCGTCGAGGGGTTGATCCACGTGTCGGAGATGAAGGCCGAGCGGGTCGACGACCCGCGGACGGTGGTCAAGGAAGGCGACGTGGTGAAGGCCGAGGTGATCACGGTCGACCCGCAGGACCGCCGGATCGGTCTGTCGATGAAGACGGTGACCGGCCGCGAGGAGACCGAGGGGGCGCAGGAGTACATCGCGCAGGAGCGCGCCGCGCACCGCCCGGCGACGCTCGGCGACCTGATCCGCCAGAAGCTGAGCGCAGGCGGCGCACCGGCGTCGGGGGAGGGCGGCGAGGCCGGCGCGGAGCCGGCGGCCGAGGCCGAGCCGAAGACGAAGGCGCCGGGCGGCGTCGAGGGCGCGGAGCCGTAGGCGACCCGGCGCGGAAGGGGGAGCGCCGTGCCCCGTTCCCGCAATCCGATCCGCTCCGCCCCCCGGGCGGCGCCCCGACCGCGGCGCGAGCCGTTGTGGGCGCCGTGGCGCATGGAGTTCATCCTCGGGGAAAAGAGTCCCGGCGGCTGCATCCTCTGCGACAAGCCGGCGGCGGGACCGGCGCACCACGAGGAGAACCTGATCCTGGTGGAGCGGCCGCGGGCCTACGTGCTGATGAACCGCTATCCGTACACCAACGGCCACCTGATGGTCGTTCCGCGGGCGCACGTCCCCTTCCCCTCCGACCTGTCGCCGGCGGACCACACGGCGCTGTGGGAGCTGGTGCGGGACGCGATCGAGGCGTTGCGCCGGGCGTTGCGACCCGAGGGGCTCAACGTCGGGATCAACCTGGGGAAGTGCGCCGGGGCGGGGATCGACCGCCACCTGCACGTGCACCTCGTCCCGCGCTGGTCCGGCGACACGAACTTCATGCCGGTGCTGGCGGACGTGCGCGTGATGCCGGAGCATCTGCGGGAGACCTGGCGGCGGTTGCGGCCGGAATTCCTGCGCCTGGCGGACCCGCCGGCGGCGGGCGGGTGAGCCGATGGCGATGACGCCGCTGCGGCGCAAGGTCGTGCTGCTGGTCGTCGCCGGCACGATCCTCGTCGCGCTGCTCTGGGCCTTCCGTTCGATCCTCGTCCCCTTCGTGCTGGCTCTCGCGCTGGCCTACGTCCTCAGCCCGGTCGTCTCGGTGCTCACGCGGCTCGGCGGCGCCCGCCGCCCGCTGCCGCGCTGGGTCGCGGTGGTCCTGCTGTACGCCGGTCTGTTGACCGGGCTGGTCTTCTTCTCGATCGGCTTCCTCCCGCGGCTCGCCGACGAGTTCGGCGTGATGATGAAGGAGGTGCCGGCGGCGTTCCGCCACGTCCGCGAGGAGTGGCTGCCGGCGTTGTCGGAAGCCTACGAGGAGAACCTGTCGCCGTTGCTGCGGCGGCGGGATCCCGACGTGGTGACCCAGGCGGAGCCGCGGGGGTCCGCGCCGGTGGTGGAGCGCACGGCGGCGATCGTGCTGCGACCGATCGCCCGCGAGGGCGTCTACCGGCTGGAGCTGCAGGACCTGGCGATCGATGTCGAGCGCACCTCGTCCGACACGGTGGTGCTGACGGCGCGCTCGTCCGAGAAGCCGGCCGCCCGCGCGGCGCCCGACCTCGAGCAGTCGTTGACCGACGCGATCGGCGGCCTGCTGGCCAAGGGGCAGGAGCACGCCGCGGTGCTGTTCAACGTGGGTCAGGAGGTGGTGCTGTTCCTGATCCGGTTCACGTTCACCTTCTTCATCACGCTGATGTTGTCGGCGTTCATCCTGGCGGACCAGGAGCGGATCCTGGGGTTCTTCGAGTCGCTGGTGCCGCGGGCGTACCGCGACGTCTACCGCGGGGCGCTGGCCCGGATCGACCGGGGCCTGGCCGGCGTCGTGCGCGGCCAGCTCCTGATCTGCCTGATCAACGGCACGCTCTCGGGCATCGGCTTCGCGATCGCCGGCCTCAAGTACTGGCCGGTGCTGACCGCCATCGCCACCGTGTTCACGCTGGTGCCGATCTTCGGCACGATCATCTCCTCGGTGCCCGCCGTGCTGCTCGGCCTCACGCAGTCCTGGGGCACCGGAGTGTTCGTGCTCGCCTGGATCACCGGGATCCACCAGCTCGAGGCGAACATCCTCAACCCGAAGATCATCGGCACGACGGCTCGTATCCATCCGGTGGTGGTGTTCTTCGCGTTGATCGCGGGCGAGCGGGCCGCGGGGCTGCTCGGCGTGCTGCTCGGCGTCCCCGTCGCCTCGATCCTGCAGAACATCTTCCTGTTCTGGAAGAACCGGCTGTACGCCGACGAGCAGGGGGAGGAGGCGAGCGCGACGCCGGCGCTGCCGCGCCCGTCCCCGGAGCCCGGAGCGCCGTCCGCGGCGGGCCGCGACGGACCGCCGCCCTCAGCGTAGGACCGCCAGCAGAACGACGAGCAGCGCGAGGGCGGCGAGCGGGATCGCCAAGCCGACGGCGACCATCGTCCGATCGATCCTGGCGACCGCCGCCTCGGCGAGGCGCCGCGCGCGGACCGCGAGGTCCTCGGCCGCGTCGAGCGCCTGGAGGCGGCGGCCGTCGGGCGAATCCGGCGCCAGCACCTTGCGCGCCAGCGCCTGGGCGGTCGCGCGGGCCAGGGCGTCCTCCACCGCGCGCCGCCGCTCGTCGTGGTCTTCCTCGAGCCGCCGGCGGGCGGGGTCGGAGCGGATCTGCGCCCGGCGCGCCTCGAGCTGCCGATCGAGTTCCGCGATCCCCGCCCGCACCCGTTCGACCTCCTCGCGCGCGGCCCGTTCTTCCGCCTGCGCCTGCGCGAGCTCGCCGGCCGCCGCCGCGCGGGCCTGCTGCAGCTCGGCGGCCCGGGCCGCATGCGGGGAGGACGGGCCGACGTCCCCCTGGGCCAGCCGCTCGAGGTTCCGCCATTCGATCTCGGCGCGGCGTTCCTTCGCCTTGGCGCGCGCCGTGGCGTCCGACCGTTCCCGCAGGGTCAGTTCCCGCGCCGCCAGCTCCTCCATCCGCTTCGCCCGCTCGGCCTCCGCCGCCCGCTCCTGCTCGGCCAGCGCCCCGTCCTCCCGCCGGAACCGCTCGAAGTCCGCCTGCCGTGCGGCGAGGAACCCCTGGAGCATCCGGTTCGCCTCGAGCACCGCATCGATCGCGGGTTTCATTGCGGGGTCGGCCGCCATCTCGCGGCCGTGCGCCCGCGCCCACTGCGCGTAGGTTTCGCGTCGCAGCCGGACGGCGCGGGCCTCCTCGTCGCGGCGCGCCGCCAGCTCCCGGCGGAGCGGTCCGAGGCGACGGAGCACGCGGAGCGCATAGAGCGGTGCGAGGACGTAGTTCCCGGGCCGGGCGAACCCGGCGACCCGCTCCACTTCCTCCGGCGCGGGCGCGTCGGGTTCAGCCGCGGACAGGAAGCCCGCGACCGCCCTTCCCTCCCCCGGCGCCTTCCGTGCCCCGGCCGCGGGACGGACCGCGGGCGCCGCCGCGCCGGGGTCGAAGGCGAGGTCGAGGGCCGCGCCGTCACCGGACGACTCGTCCTCCCAGGTGACCGCCGGCCGTGCAGCCGTGGCCGGGGCGGCGGTGCCGTCGTCGGCCAGGGCCAGTTCGCGCTCGGCGGAGGCGGGGCCGGCGGGTGACGCGGACGGCAGCGACGGGGCGGCGGGGGCCGGGGTGGAGGCGGCCGGCGGAGCGGCCGAGGCGGGGCCGCCGAGCGGCTTGCCGCAGTGGGGGCAGTTGCCGGTGAAGTCGCGGACGGGTCTTTCGCAGGCCGGGCAGTACTGCATCGCCACGGAGCGTAGCGAGGTCCTGGGTATCCGTTCAAGAGAGGATCCCGGAGGGTGCCCGGGGCCGGGGGAACGAGATGTCGTTCGATGTCGGACGCCGCGTCCGGCGGGGCATGGTCCAGCGGGCCGGATTCCTGCGGGAATCCGCCGACCGAAAAATGTTGACACGGCCCCCGGTTCCCGGACTATCGTCCGTCCCAACTCAGGGGTGGGGGCTGACTCGCGCCCCGACAGCGACTTGGTTGGAGGAGGCTAGGGAACATGCGGAAGATCCTGGTTGCCGTCTTCGCGTTCGCGGCGGTGCCGCTCGTCGGTTGCGGTCCGGAGTATCCGGAGTGCGAAGAGGACGAGGACTGCAAGGAAGTGCATCCGGACGAGTGGTGCGTGAACAACCTGTGCGTGAAGTGCCGAAACGACCAGGACTGCCTGGTCGGCCAGGAATGCCGGGACGGCGCGTGCCGCGACATCCCCGGGTACTGCGACGCCGAGCGGCGATGCCCGATGGGGCAGGTCTGCCGCGACAACCGGTGCTCGCCCTGCCTGAACGACGAGGAGTGCGGGCCGGGCATGATGTGCCAGAACGGGACCTGCGTGGCGCGCCCGCAGTGCGACGCGATGAACCCGTGCCCCGCGGGCGAGGAGTGCGTGAACGGCTACTGCCGGCCGATCCCGCCGCCGCCGGAGTGCCAGTTCACCTCGATCTACTTCGACTACAACAAGGACAACATCCGGAGCGACCAGCGCGAAACCGCGCGCACCAATCGGACCTGCTCGGACGAGCACAACCGGACGCTGAACCTGACGGGGTACTGCGACGAGCGCGGCAGCGAGGAGTACAACATGGCGTTGGGGCAGCGCCGCGCCGACGCCGTTCGCCGCTACCTGATCAACCTCGGCATGCCGAGCGGGCGCATCGGCGGCACCAACAGCCGTGGCAAGCTCGAGTCGCGCCGCTGCTACGACGAGGCGTGCTGGCAGCAGGACCGTCGCGTCGACTTCCGGGACTAGATCCTCCGTGACCGTTCGTCCGTCCGTCCGGTCCGTGCGGCGATCGCGCCGCGCGGCGCTTCCGGCTTTCGCCGTCCTCGCGCTCCTGCCGGTCCTTCCCGGCTGCTTCTGGTTCACCTCGGCCGCCCAGGGAGAAGCATTGCGCCGCGACGTCGACTCGCTGCGGATCGATGTCGACATCATGCGCGAGAGTCTCGACGTGGAGCGGGCGCGGTTCCGGGACATGGTGAACGAGGCGCGGCAGCAGGTGGAGGAGTTGGAGCGGGTGCTCCAGCGGACGACGGATCTGCTGACGCGGAACAGCGCGGACTTCGGGGCGGAGTTCGAGGATCTGAAGGACGAGGTGGCGCGCCTGCGGGGGCGGATGGACGAGGTGTTGGCGGCGCTGCGGGAGGTCGGGGCGGCGTCCGCCACCCACACGCGCCGGCTGGACCGGCTGGAACGGGCCGCGGGATTGGACCCCGAGATCAACGCGGACGAGGCACCGGCGACGGCGGACGAGTTGTGGGCGCGGGCGGGGGAGTTGGTGACCCAGGAGAGCTACGGCGTCGCGCGGGCCTACTACCGGCTGTTCCAGTCGCGCTACCCGGACGACCCGCGCAAGGGGCAGGCCGACGCCGAGATCGGCGCGGCCTACGCGATGGAAGGACGCTTCGGCGACGCAATCGCCGTGCTCTCGGCCGTCGCGCGCGCGAATCCCGACGCGCCCTACAGCGACCGCGTCTACTACTACACCGGCCTGTCGCTCGTCGGGCTGGGGCGCTGCGACGAGGCGAAGACGCTTCTGCGGACGATGGTCCGCAAGTTCCCCCAGTCGCCGCTCAAGGCTCCCGCCGAGCAGCTTCTCGCGCAGCTTCGCACCGACAGCCGCTGCCGCTGAGGTTTCCGCGGTCTTGACGGACCGTCCCGGCGCTGCTACCGCTGCCGGGTCGCCTGCGAACTCCGCGGACGACGGGCCGTTAGCTCAGTCGGTAGAGCATCGGACTTTTAATCCGGCGGTCGCAGGTTCGATCCCTGCACGGCCCACTCCCCTCCGCGGACTGGCCGTCCGCTGCGCGGTGTGCTACAGGCTCCGGCGTCCGCGACGTGACGGGGCGCGCCGCGCCGCCCCGGGGAGGTGACGGATGCGCAAGTGCCTCCAGGCCCTGGCCCTGACCACCGCGATCCTCGGCGCCGGCTGCTTCAACCACCTGATCTACGACTCGGCGTCGGTGCCCGAACCCACCCCGGTCTACGACCACTGGCAGCACCACATCCTCTACGGCCTGGCCACCCTCTCCCCGCCGGTCGATTTCCGCGAACTGTGTCCGTACGGCGTGGCCCAGGTGGAGAACTACATCAGCTTCGCCAACTTCCTCGTCGCCTTCTTCACGTTCTTCATGTACACGCCGAGTAACCTCGAGGTGTACTGCGCGGAGGTGAAGGAGGTGATCATGATTCCCCCCACGGCGCCGCCGCCACCGGCGCCGGAGCTCCCCGGCGTTGTGGTCCTGCCGCCCGCCGCAACGGAGACCGCTCCGGTCGGTCCCCCGGCCGTCGAACCCCGGTAGACCGACCGTCCCACCGACCTCCACCCCGGCCGAGACCTCCACCCCGGCCGAAACCTCCACCCGGCCGAGACCTCCACCCGGCCGTGCATCGCCGCCAGCGACCGACGCCCGCTCCAGGAAACCCTGGAGTCTCTCTCCTGCCATTCCTGAAACCGGTGTCTGCAGACCCCATCCATGGGGTCGGAGCGCCCCGAAATGTCAATGAATTGAATGTTTGAATACCGGAAACCACAAGGATGCCAATGGTGTTCCAATGTGGGTGCCAGGGCACGAAGCTTGCAAACAAGGCGCGCCGGAGTTCGGGCAGGCCGGCGTGAGGGAGGGCCGGCGCCGCGAATCCGGCACGGAGGAGTGGAAGATGAAGAGGCTCGGCACGCTGGTGGCGGTGGTGGTGGCGGCGGCGTTCGGTTGCGCGCACGTGGAGGAGGAGGGGCTCGAGGATCCGGGTCCGAATCCGTTCCTGGACGACGACGGTTCGGGGAAGGAGGACACGGGGTACGTGAACGTGCGCGGGGTGGAGGTCGAGGTGGCGCTGGAGGCGGACGTCGAGGCGTCGAGCTACCAGATCTTCGACGCGCCGGCGGACCTGGCGCAGTTCGCGGTCACGTACCTGCGGGAGAACCGGACGCTGTACATCGAGCTGCTGGCGGAGGACGCGACGTCGCCGGAAAGGGTGGAGTGGCTGGTGGACGGCGCGTGGCTGAACGACGCCCAGGCGCGGTCGGTGGAGCGGTCGAAGTTGCGGCACTTCCGGATGCACCCGGTGAACGCGGTGATCGTGGACGGCAATCCGCGAGGCGCGGCGGCGGGGCAGGTGTTCAACGCGAAGGTGCCGGTCAAGCCGTACTCGGTCATGGCGGACGCTGGGGACAGCTGCGCGACCCCGGACGGACACCTGACGCTCGACCAGTCGATCTACTGGTACCTGTGGAATCCGGACCGCAGCGGCTGCCGGGCGCCGGTGCAGACGATGACGGTGACGATCGAGCGGGTGCTGCCGATGAATCCGGAGAGCTATCCCGAGTACGACCGACTCTGGGCGGACGGGCGGCTCGACGTCGTGGTGCTCTGGGCGAAGCTCGACGACGGCGACGTGGCGAACGACTACAACTGGGGCAACTTCCGGCAGTTCGGTTCGTGGTTGACCGGGGCGGGGTTCGTCGAGCAGGCGGACGCGCCGCTGGGGAAGCGCTACGTGCGGACGAAGAACGACCGGCAGGTGGTGGTGGACGTGTACGGGCCCGACCTGTTCCACAGCGTCGCCGACTACTCGCGGCTCGCCAACTGGCAGAAGGCGGTGCGGGAGCACGAGGTGGTGATGTACAACGGGCACAGCGTGCTGGGGACGGGGATGGCGTTCGAGCGGGCGCAGTATCCGGACTTCTACCAGATCTTCCAGGTCGGCTCGTGCCTCTCCTACGAGTACTACGTGCGGCCGATCCTGGCGGGCAAGGGGAGTTGGGACAAGGTCGACGTGGTGGCCAACGTCGACCCGACCTACTACAGCGAGAACCTGGCGCTCACGAGCACGATCCTGGCGAAGCTGTTCGCCGGGTTCGAGGGAACGGGGCAGGTGTCGTGGCAGGACATCATGGAGGCGGTGAGCCGCCGGCTGGGGCACTCGCGGTTCGGCGTCTCCGGCGCGCGGGGCAACTGCTTCGGTCCCGACGGCGACCGGTGCGCTCCCGAGCCGCCGCCCGACCCGACGGACAAGCTCTACGAGAACGCGACGGCGCAGGAGATCCCCGACGCGACCCCGGCCGGCATCCGCTCGACGATCGAGGTTCCCGACCACGCCGCGATCGGGTCGCTCGAGGTTCAACTCGACATCACGCACCCCTACGTCGGCGACCTCACCGTGAAGCTCGAGCACGACGGGGTGTCGCAGACGCTGTGGTCGCGCACCGGCGCCGGCGACGACGACATCCGCTCGACGTTCGCGGTGCACGCCTTCGACGGGCGGGACGCGGCCGGAACCTGGACGCTGCTCGTGGCCGACCATGCGGGGCGGGACGTGGGCCGGCTGAACCGCTGGGCGCTCCGGATCTCCGCGGGCGGCGAGGCGCCGCCTCCGCCGGCCGACCCGTTGCGCTTCGAGAACGCGGCCGGCGCCGCGATCCCGGACGACGACGAGGCCGGCGTCTCCAGCTCGATCGAAATCGCGTCCGACGTGACGATCGGGTCGCTGTCGGTCGAGGTCGACATCACGCACAGCTACACCGGCGACCTGCTGGTGACCCTGGTCCACGACTCGACGGAGAAGATGCTCTGGAACCGCGAGGGGGCGGGGTCGGACGACATCCGCCGGACGTTCGAGGTCACCGACTTCAACGGGCGCTCGGCGCGCGGCACCTGGACGTTGAAGGTGTCGGACCGCGACGCCGCCGACACCGGCACGCTCAACCGCTGGGCCCTGACCGTGACCCCCGCCCGCTGACCCCGCGCCCCCCCGCCTTCCCCGGACGATCGTGAGTTCTCGTGCGAGCCGGGACCGGCGCCGCCCGGGCGGCCCGCACGCCCGGCGCGCGGCTCCGCGATCCGGGCGACGAGATCATCCGGCGTCCGGGTCGTTCCCGCCGCGGCGGAGCGCCGCCGCCTCGCGGAGCAGGCCCTCGGCCGCCTCCGCCTGCCGCGTCCGCCGCGCCCGCTCGGCCCAGACGATGCCGCAGAGCACCTCGACGGCCCGGTCGAGGTCGTCGTTGACCACCAGGTAGTCGAACTGCGGATAGGCTTCGATCTCGCGCAGCGCGTTGCGGAAGCGCAGTTCGAGCGTTTCCGGGGTTTCGGTGCCGCGCCGTTGCAGCCGCTCCCGCAGCACGGCCAGCGACGGCGGCAGGATGAACACCGCGGTCGCTCCGGGGTACTGTTGGCGGATCTGCGCGGCGCCCTGGAAATCGACGTCGAGCAGCAGCGCCCGGCCCTCGGCCAGCGCCGCCCGCAGTTCCGCGTGCGACGTTCCGTACCGGTTGCCGTGGACCCACGCCCATTCCACGAACTCCCCCGCCTCGACCATCCGCTCGAACGTCGCCGCATCGACGAAGTGGTAGTCCCGGCCGTCGACCTCCTGCGGCCGGCGGGGCCGCGTGGTGTGGGACACCGAGAACCGCATCTCCGGGAAGCGCTCCAGGAGCTTGCGGCACAGCGTGGTCTTCCCGGCGCCCGAGGGCGAGCAGACGATGAAGAGCTGTCCGATCGGGCCCACGCTTCCCTCCCGGCCGCGGCGACGGCCTCACTCCACGTTCTGCAGTTGTTCCCGCATCTGCTCGACCAGCGCCCGCAGCTCGGAGACGCGCTGCGAGACCGACGCGTCCTGGGCCTTGGCCGCCAGGGTGCCCGCCTCGCGCAACAGCTCCAGCGCCAGGAACTCGCCCCGCCGGCCCACCGCGCCGTCCGACGCCAGGGTCCCGCGCAGGTGGGCGACGTGGCAGGCGAGGCGTTCGGTCTCCTCGCCGACGTCGGACCGGTCGAGCAGCAGGGCGAGGTCCTGGCGCAGGCGTTCCTCGTCGAACGGCCGCGTCCCGGCCGCCCGGGCGAGGAGGTCCATCCGCTCCCGCAGGCGTCCGGGCAGCGCCTCGCGCAGGCGCGCGGCGAGTTCCCGCAGTTCAGCGACCAGCGCGGCGATCCGGTCGAGCCGTTCGTCGAGTTGCCGGCGCAACGCCTCGCCCTCGGTGACCCGCATCCGGTCTACCTCGTCCAGAGCCCGAGCGGCGGCCGCGGTCGCCGCCGCGGTGCACGCCTCGCCGCCGCGGGCGCCGGCGCCGCCCAGGGTGACGGCCAGGAGCACGGCGCCGAGATCGATCGGGGCGTCCGCGCCGAGCTCCTCGCGCACGCGTTCCAGCGCCCGGTAGGCCGGCGCGACCGCCGCGAACCGGTGGCGGTCCAGCGCCTCGCCTTCGGCGAGCAGGACGACGTCCACCCGTCCGCGCGAGAGCCGTTGCCGCACGAGCCGTTCGATCGCCGCCGCGGGCGCCGCGCCGCCGGGCGGCGCGTTGACGCGCACGTCGAGGTGCCGGTGGTTGAGCGTCCGGATCTCGACGGTCGCCCGGACGCCGTCCTGCTCCGCCGTGCCGCAGCCGTAGCCCGTCATGCTTCGCAACGGCGATGCTCCTGGTACCAGCGGGCGGTGCGCGCCAGCGCCTCGTCCAGCGGTTCGGCGGGGGCGAAGCCGAGACGTTCGCGGGCCAGGGAGACGTCGGCGACGGAGCGGCGGATGTCGCCCGGCCGGGGCGGCGCGAAGCGCGGCGGCACGCTGCGCCCGACGCCGCGGGCCAGCCAGTCCAGCAGGCGGAGCAGGTCGGTCTCCTCGCCGCGACCGATGTTGAACACCTCGCCGTCGCCGACGCCCGGCGCCGAGGCCGCCCGCAGGCAGGCTTCCACCACGTCCTCCACCGGGCAGAAGTCGCGGGTCTGGCGGCCGTCGCCGAAGATCTCGGGCGGGCGGCCGTCGAGGAGGGCGTCGAGGAAGCGGGGGATCGCCGCGGCGTACGGCGAACGCGGGTCCTGCCGCGGGCCGAAGACGTTGAAGAAGCGCAGCGACACGCCGCGCAGCCCGTGCTCGCGCGCGAAGAAGCGCACGTAGTGCTCGGCCGCCAGCTTCGTCACGCCGTACGGCGAGACCGGTTCCGGACGCATCGTCTCGCGCTTCGGCAGCGCCGGGTCGTTCCCGTAAACGGCGGCCGAGGAGGCGAGCACGACGCGTTCGACCCCCGCGGCGCGGGCCGCTTCGAGCACGCGCAGCGTGCCCAGCGCGTTGACCCGCTCGGCCTCGACCGGCTCCCGCACCGTCCGCTCGACCGCGACCATCGCGGCGAGGTGGAACACGCGCCGGATGCCGCGCATCGCGCCGGCCAGCACGCCGGGGTCGGTCACGCAGCCCACCCGGAGGTCCGCCGCGGTGCCGAGCGGCGCGAGGTTCTCGGGGCGGCCGGTGGAGAGGTCGTCGAGCACGCGCACGGCGCCCCGTTCGGCCACGATCCGCGCCGCCAGGTTCGACCCGATGAAACCCGCCCCGCCGGTGACAAGGTCCTCGATCATCGCCCGCCGCGTGCTATGCTCCCTGCGAGGAAGTCGCGGGCCCGGCGCGCTACTTCTTGAACAGCGCGTCGAGCTTGCTCTTGATGGCATCCCGGTCGAGCTTCGCGTGCTCGCCGGACTTGAACGTGAAGAATGTGCAGTAGTTGGTCCGCTCCCGGTCGGGCACGTACTCGGAGATGTTCTCCCGGCACTGGTTGTGCGCGCCCGGCTCCCAGTACTCGCAGTTCTTGCAGCAATGGAGGTCGGCGGCGCAGTGCGGGCAGACGTCCGTCCGCTGCATCTTCACCTCGAACTCCAGCTTGCCGCCGCACTTGTGGCAGTAGTAGGTTTTCTCTTCCGTCTTCGGCACCCACATCGTCCGCCTCCGCCCTCGCGGGCCTCGCCGTTCCGCCGGCCACGCTAGCAAATCGCCTCGCATTTGCAACCGTTCTGCTCGCCGCCGCCCTCGGCTGCGACGTCGGCAACGGCGTCCCCTTCCCCCCCGCCTCCGTGGCGCTCGACCCGCCGAACGGACGCCAGGGCACCGATCAGGTGGTGATCGTCCGCGGGTCGGGCACCGCCTTCACGACGGGCGAATGCACCGCGCGGTTCGCGGGCGGCGAGGCCGAGATCGCCCTGCTCCAGGTCGAGACCGACGACCGCATCCGCCTGCTCGTCTCGATCCCGGCCGACGCCCCCGAAGGCCCCGCGACGCTCGAACTGGAAACCCCCTCCGGCTCGTTCGACCCCTCCTTCACGATCCTGCCCGCCGCGGTCGGCGTCTCCGCGCGCTTCGTGCCCGACACCGTCGTCGCGGGATGGACCGGCGTCGTCCGCGTGGAAGGCACCGGCACCCGTTTCGAGGCGGGCGTGACGCGCGTGTCATTCGAGGAAGGGTCGGGTCTGCTCGCGGCCGCGATCGAGGTCATCAGCTCCACGCGACTGGACCTGCTACTCGAGGTGCCGGCGGCGACGGCCGGCCGGGTCTACAGCGCCAGCATCTCCACCGGCACCCAGGTCCTCGACGCGACGCTGCGGGTGCGCAGCGATGCGGTCCCGAGCCTGGAAGTCCGTCCCCCGTCGGCGCTCCAGGGCTCGCGCGTCTCCGTCGAGGTGCTGACGCACGATTTCCCCCTGGGCGAGTCGGCGGCGGTCGAGTTTCCCTACAACCGCGGCGTGGCCGTGCTCGACCCCCCCGGGGTCGCGGTGCTCTCCGCGCCGGACGACGCGGAAGGACGTCTGACGGCGGAGCTGGACGTCGCGGCGGACGCGCCGATCGGCTTCACCACGCTCCGCGTACGCGCGGCGGACGGCCGCGAGGTGGTGGGGGCGTTCACCGTCCTGCGCGCCGGCGACACGCCGACCTGCACGTTCCTCTCGACCGCCCGCGCCGGCGACCGACTGGCCGCGTTGCAAGTCGTGGGGCGCTACACCGAGTTCCGCTTCGGCGCGACCAGCGCCGAGGCCGCCGCGCCGTACGTGGAGGTCGAGACCGTCGTCGTCGCCAGCCGGACCACGGCCCTCGTCATCGCCAACGTGGCCGCGGACGCTCCTCCCGGCCCGGTCGATGTCACGCTCCGCTGGCGTCCCGACGCCTCCGTGACCTGCCCGCTCGCGATCGAACCCGCGCCGGCGGCCGGCCTGACGATCACCCCCGAGACGCTGGAGCACCAGACCGCCGGCGACGAGGAGCACGCGCTGGCGCTGGCGGTCACCGGCCTGGACCTCACGACCGGCACGCCGCGCCTCGACGTCGAGGCGGGCGGCGGCATCGCCGTCCGGTCCCTCGCGGTGGAGGGTCCGACGACCGCGACGGCGGTGGTGCGGGTCTCGCGGGACGCCCCGTTCGGCCCCTCGACGCTCACCTTGACCCTCGACGCGGTCTCCCTCGCCGCCACCCTCCGCGTAGTGCGGGCCGCCGGCGACGCGCCGGAACTCGTGCCGGGCTACGTGCTGCTCGACGGAGCGGCGCACGACCTTCTCTTCCGCTCGACGGCGCCCCCCTGGCTCGAAGGGGCCACGCCCTGGTTCGACCTCGTCCGGTCCGACACCGCGTTCCTCGACGTCGTCGCGGCCGACCCGGCGTCGCCGACCGATCTGCCGCTGGCGGTCCGCCCGGCGCTCCCGGCGGTGGCGGGGCACCGGACGATCGGCGCGCACGGTCCGACCGGAGTTCCCGGCGAGGCGCGCCATCTCGGCGTCCGTCTCACCAGCGTGCCGGTCGGGGGCCGCTGGGGCGGCGCGAGCCCCGAGACCCTGCGAGCGGGACGACAGTACAGCGTCCTGGTCACGGTGACGCCGCGCGAGCTGACCGACGGGACGGTGGTGGCGGCCCCGCGCAACTCCGGACTCGAACCCCGCTCGCTGCTCGTCGTCGATTCCGGCAGCGCGTACATCGGTCTCGGCGTCCACCAGACCGCCCCCGCCGGAGACCACGTGCTGCTGCTGCGCACGGCCACCGCCACGTTCCCCGTCGTCGTGGAGACGGCCCCGGCCGTCGAGGCGTCGTATGCGACGACGGCGACAACGGTGGCGGCGGGGACGAGCGTCGAGGTGGCGTTGGCCGGCGTCCGAACCGCGTGGACGTCGAGCACGAGGGCCGAGGCGCCGGCGGGCGACACCGACTTGACCCTCGCCGGCTTCCTCTGGGAGAGCACGACCAGCGCGCGCCTGCCGGTGGTCGCCGCCGCCGAGGTGCGGCGTCCGGGTGGACACGTCGTCCTGCTGCGCACGGGCTACGCCGTCACCCCGGTCGTCGTCTGGCTCGACGCCCCGGCGCTCGACCTGCACCTCTCCCCCGGCTGGCTCCACGCCGGCCGCGAGGCGACGATCGCGATCGCGGGTCCGGCCGTCGGCCCGGCGGCGGCGGTGGGAGCGGACGAGGGGCTGGAGTCGGCGGAGGTGACGGCGCGGGGCGCCGAGAGCGTCACCGTCACGGTCCGGGCCGCCGAGGAGGCCGAACTCGCCGTGCTCGCGTTCGACGCGACCGGCGGCGGATCCTATGTGCCCCTGGTGCTGCCCGTGCTCCCCGCGCCGCCCGCGGCCTGGCCGGCCTCGCTGTCGGTCCCCCGCGCGCCCGGTACCCGGACGGTCGCGGCGCGCCTGACCGGCCTCGACGTGGACGCCGGCGTCGTCGTGCGCACGACCGGCCCCGGCCTGTGGGCCGGCAACGCCCGCCCCGGGTCGTCCCCCGACGAACTGCTCGTGGATGTCGCGCTCGACCTCGACGCCGCCGCGACCGACGGACGCCGGCTCGTGTTCCTCGGCGAGACCGACGCCGCGGCGCTGCGCCTGCTGCCCGGCGGCGACC
>JAAZOP010000504.1 GCA_012797735.1 Myxococcales bacterium | reverse complement strand
GGGCTGCGGCAGCACCTCCGGCAACAACGCCGCCGGCTGCGGACTGAATTACGGAAGCTCGTTCAACCAGTGCGGGCTGAGCTGCCCGCCGGGCTACACGGCGACGCACTACTACAACGACTGGGGCTGCGGCAGCACCTCCGGCAACAACGCCGCGACCTGCACCCGGACCTGACCGCAAGCGCCGTCCCCGGGGCCCCCGCCGATCGGTCGTGTCGCACCTCCCCGTCCCGCCGGGACAGGCTGACGGGCCGCCGAGAACCTCGGCGCCGACGTCGCCCCGCGAAGCTCCCGCCGCTCAGGGACGCAGGTAGCCGAGCGCCTCGAGCTGCCGGTCGAGTTCCGGGTCGGACTGCGCCCGCTCGGCGGCGACCTCGCCGACGTTGGCGCGGCGCAGGTCGGGGTGGCGCCAGAAGCGCTTGTCGGGGGCTCCCATGAAGGAGCCCAGCAGGGCGCGCATGTACCGCACCGTGATCGGCCGCTCGTCGTCCCGGTCGGTCCGGCAGTGCGGGTCCTGCTCGAGGTCGAACAGGGCGCCGCGGACCGCGCCGGAGAGCTGGAACTTGTGCCGGCCGCTCCAGACCGCCATCCGGTCTCCCTGGTGGGTGGAGAACCCGGCGTGCGGCCCGATCTCCTCTCGCCCGAGCGCCCGGGGGAGCACGGAGCGTCCTTCGCAGTAGTCCGGCGGGGGCAACCCGAGCGCCTCGAAGATCGTCGGGACGATCACGGTGTGGTCGTGGTTGTCGGCGACCCGGCGGCCCGTCGGGATCACCCCCTTCCACATCAGCAGGAACGGCACGTGGACCAGCTCCTGGAAGATCGAATGGCCGTGGCCGACCGAGTCGTGGTCCCAGAACTCCTCGCCGTGGTCGGAGGTGACGACGACCAGCGTCTCCTCCAGCAGGCCGAGTTCGTCGAGCCGCTTGAGGAAGCTCCCCAGGTGACCGTCGTGGTACGAGATCTCGCCGTCGTACAGCGCCACGAGCCGCTCCTTGTCGCGGTCGGTCACCTGCATCGTCCGCTTCTTGATCTCCTCGACCTGCAGGTGCGTCTTCGACGGCACGATCGGACCGTCGTACGGCTTGTCGTCGTACAGCTTGAGGAACTCCTCGGGCGGCGCGTACGGCACGTGGGGGTCGATCGTGTGGATGTAGGCGTAGAACGGCCGGTCCTTGTGCTGCTCGATCCACTCCAGGGCCCGGCCGAACACGTTCTCGGCCCGCGTCGGCTTCGATTCCCGGATGAAGTTGGTGTACTGGTCCCAGCCGCGGTTGAAGCCGAACTTGTCGGAGACGTAGCCGTTGGCGATGAAGGCTGCGGTCGTCCAACCGGCCGCCTTCAGCTCCTCGGAGACCATCCGCACCGAGGCGGGCAGGCGGACGTCGTCGGTCTGCGCCTTGTGGGTGTTCGGATAGAGACCGGTGAGCATCGTGGCGCAGGACGGCTTCGTCCAGTCCTCGACCGCCGAGAAACGCTCGAACAACGTCCCCCGCTCGGCGATCAACCCGAGCACCGGGGCCTGGACGCGGGTCGGGCCGTAGGGCGGCACATGGTCGGCGCGCAGCGTGTCGATCATCACGAGGATCGCGTTCTTCGCTTTGGCCTGGCCGATGCGGGCCAGCGCCGCCGGCTCGCCGGGCTGCGGATCGCGGAACACCCCCGCGCCGGAGAGCGCGACGCCGCCGCCGGCGGCGTCGAGGTCAAGGCGGATCACGCGGCCGGCCAGCGGGGCGAGATCGATGGCGACCGCCCGCGGCGCGGCGCCCGCCGCCAACGCCTCGCGCCCGAGTTCGACGGGAGCGGTCCCGTCCGCGGCGGCGC
>JAAZOP010000503.1 GCA_012797735.1 Myxococcales bacterium | reverse complement strand
GGGAGCGGGTGCCGTTGGAGCCGGCGGCGGCGCGGCTGGAGCTGCCGGGCGCGGCGCCGCCGGTGGCGCCGCCCCCGCCGGGCGACGATCCCTGGCCGGCGGCGGAGGAGTTGCTCGGCGGATCGGGATCCGGCGAGACCGAGGGCGGCGGGGAAGGAGCCGAGGCAGGGGGGGCCGCGGCGTGTCTCGACACCGGCGGCACGGGCGGGGAGGCGTCCGGGCCGGAGGGGACGGAACTGCCGGAGACGGAAATCGATCGATCGCGCCACCGCGTGCAGGTGCAGGTGACGCTGGAGGGGTACTGATGGCGCCGCGATGCTCGCGCGGATGGTGGTTCGTCGCGGTCGCGGCCTGGGCCGCGTCCGGCGCCGGCTGTCTCGTCGAGGGCGATGCGGGGGTCGCTTCGGTGCGCGTGGCGCTCGACCTGGGGGCGCTGGGGCTGCCGGCCGAGACGCTGTGGGGGCCGCGGGGAGCGGACGGTCTCCTGCGTCTGGACGAGGTGCCGGCGTGCGTGCAGGTCCGGGTCAGCGGTCCGGGGATGGAGACACCCGTGGTCGCCGGCTGGCCGGAGCGCGGGGCATCCACCCCGCGGGGGGTGGTGGAGTTCACGGTGGACGTGCCGGTGGGGGTCCAGCGGCGGTTCGAGTTCGTGGCGTACGTGTGGGATCGGCGGGGAAACGAGCTGCGGACGTGGACGGACGACGGCACGATCGTGCGCGACCTGACGGAGGGCGGGGTGGAGTCCGACCTGCAGGTGACGCTGCGGGCGACCGGTCGCGGCACGATCGCCGGGACGCTCGAAGGGGCCGGCGCCGGCGGGATCGTGTCGGTGCTGGCGGTGGACGGCGACCCCGAGGCCGGCGCGACCGATGGTCCGGGAGTGGCGTTGCCGGCGGCGGCGGTCGAGGCGGGGGCGTTCGAGGTCCGCGACGTGCCGGTCGGGCGGTCGTTCACGTTCCGCCTGGTGCGGAGCGACGGGACGACGGTGCGTTCGCCGGCGGCGGCGGTCGAGCTGACCGCCGACGGCGAGCGGGTCGAACGGGTGGTCCTGGTGCCGTGAGGCCGCGGGGCGTGCGGCCGGAGGAGGGGACGATGAGCCGGTTCTTGCGGGGCCTGCCTTGCCTCCTGACGCTGTGTTCGTGGTCGCTCGGCTGCGGCGACAACGGCGGCGGCGCGGCCGACGCGGGCGGGGACGTCGCGGCGGAGGCCGAGGGAGGGGACGGCGCGACCGACCACGGCGGCGATCGCGTCGTGGAGGACGCCGCGGCGCCGGACGAGGAGACCGGAGGCGAGTCGACGACGGAGGTCGACGAGCCGGACGAGGCGGGTTCCGGCGAGGGCGGAGCGGAGGATGTCGGGGCGGAGGTTCCGCCGGGGGACGCGGGCGGGGAGGTGTGCGACCCGGCGAGCGTCGGGTGGGACACGCCGCTGGTGCTGTCGCCGGCGGAGTTCCACGCGTTGCTCGAGGAACGGGACCGAATCCTGATCAACGTGTTCGACGACGTGATCCCGCAGATCCCGGGGACGGACGCGCAGCTTCCGTGGACGGACGTGCCGGCGATCGAGGAGTACCTGCGCCACGACCTGTGCGCGGACCTGGCGATCTACTGCCGGCGGGGTGTCCGCAGCGCGGGCGTCGCCGAAACGCTGGTCGCGCACGGCTATCGCTTCGTCCGGGTGCTCGAGGGGGGCATCGAGGCGTGGCAGGCGGCAGGCTATCCGGTGGAGTGAGGGCCGCGGTTCGCCCGCCTTCCCTCGGTGCCAGGGAGCGAGAGTGCCGGTTGCGCGCCCGCGGACGTCGGGGGTAGCATTCCGCCGATGCGGACGTCGAGACATACGGGGGCAGGAAGGCGGGCGGTGCGACCGGTCGTGGGCTTGGTGGGGGCGGTGTGCCTGGTGCTGGCCGCGGCGGGACCGGTTTCGGCGCAGGGGACGGCGGAGGAGCCGTCGCCGCGGGAGCGGGCGCGGCAGCAGTACGAGATCGGGGTGGCGGCGTTCGACGCGGGGGATTTCGCGGCCGCACGGGCCGCGATCGAGGAGAGCTACCGGCTGTATCCGTCGCTGCGCACGTTGTTCTCGCTCGGGTTGTGCCACCACGCGCTGGGCGAGTACGGCCCGGCGTTGCGGTCGCTGGAGCAGTACTTGCGGGAGGCGGGTCCGGATGCGCCGCCGGAACTGCGCGGGCGGGCCGAGGAACTGGTCGCGCAGATGCGGGCGGAGCTGGGGCGGCTGGAGATCCGCGTCAACGTCGATGGAGTGGAGATCCTGGTCGACGGCGAGGTCCTGGGCCGGTCGCCGTTGTCCGGCCCGGTCGAGGTGGGGCCGGGTTGGCACGTGGTGGAGGCGCGGCACGAGGCGTGGGCGGGCGCGCCGCAGCGGGTGAACGTGGCGGCGGGTTCGGCGGCGAGCGTGGCGTTGGCGCTGGAGCCGGTGACGCCGCCGGAGCCTCCCCCTCCTCCCCCTCCTCCGGACGCGACTGCGGCGCCGGTGCGGCCGCTCTGGGGTCCTCCGGAGGGGGTTTCGGAGCAGGAGTGGTACGGCATCAGCGATGCGGACTACCAGCGGTACGTCTATTCGACCGGCCGTCACCAGCCGCTGGCGAGCTGGTTGCTGGAGCGGAACCGGGAGAATCCGGATCTGGATCTGGGGATCCTGGTGGCCAGCACGCAGGGGCCGGCGTGGTTGTTGGCCGGGACGCTGACCTACCTCGTCTACGAGGACGAGTGGGAGGAGAAGGGGTGGAGCCTGCCGTGGGTCAGCTTCTTCGAATGGTTGTTCGGCGGGGGGATGACGGTGGCGGCGATCCTGATGGTGATCGTGGCCGCGCTGGACGTGGACACGGTGGCGGTGCAGCATCCGGAGCGGCTGGTGGCGCCGCCGTCCGTGGCGGTGAAGGGGGGCGAGGGGGGTCGGGCGACCGCGTCGGCGGGGGTGCCGGTCGAGGTTTCGTTGGGGGTCGGCGGTCTGCGGTTGCGTTTCTGAGGCGCGGATGAAGCTCGAAGGCACGACGCTCGGCGGCAAGTACCGGGTGGTCCGTCAGATCGGCGCCGGCGGGATGGGCCGGGTCTTCGAGGCGGTGCACGAGCGGACGGAGCGGACGGTGGCGGTGAAGGTGCTGTCGCCGGAGGCGGCGCAGCAGCCCGACACGCTGGCGCGGTTCGACCGGGAGGCTCGCGCGGCGGGCCGGATCGGCCACGACAACATCTGCGAGGTGATCGACGTCGGGTTCGCCGACGGCAACATCCCGTACCTGGTGATGCCGATGTTGCGCGGCCAGTCGTTGGCCGCGGTGCTGCGCGCCGGCGGGCCGATGCCGCTGAAGCGGTGTCTCGACGTCGCGACGCAAATCCTCGCGGCGCTCGCGGCGGCGCACGAGGCCGGGGTGATCCACCGCGACCTCAAGCCGGACAACGTGTTCCTGGTGCGGATGGGCGATCGCGAGGACTTCGTCAAGGTGCTCGACTTCGGGATCTCCAAGATGCTGCACGAGAGCCGGCCGGACGCCACGCTGACGCAGACCGGGACGATTCTCGGCACGCCCTACTACATGTCCCCGGAGCAGGCCCGCGGGCTCAAGGACCTCGACGCGCGCGTCGACGTCTACGCGATGGGGGCGATCCTGTACCAGATGCTGACAGGGAAGCCGCCGTTCGACGGGGACAGCTACAATCAGCTCCTGTCCTCGATCCTGCTGGACGAGTTTCCGCGGCCGAGCGGGTTGCGGCCGGAGACGCCGCCGGCGGTCGAGGACGTCATTCTGCATGCGACGCAGAAGGACCGGGCGCTGCGCTACCGGGACGCGGGCGAGATGCGCCGCGCACTGCTCGCCGCCGTGACCGGAACGTCGCTCAAGCCGGCCGACCTGATGGCGTCCAGCGAGACATTGCCGTTGATTTCGTCGTCGTCGTCCGGCGCGGGCATGGGCGCGGCAGGCCCCTCGTCGTCTTCGGGCGTCTCGTCTCCGCCGGGCGGGCGGGCGTCGTCGTCGGGGGTGTCGTCGCCCGGCGGCTGGGCTCCGACGGAGGCGTTGGGGACGGGCCCGGGTGGGACCCCGATTCCGATCTCCGGTCGTGCGCTGCCGGCGGCCGGGGGCGCCAGCGGCGGCGACCTGGCGACCGGCGAGACGGCGGTGGCCTCCGCGCTGTCGCAGAGCCGGATGGGGCAGGCGGTGCTGGCGGAGACGGCCGCTCGTCCGCCGCGCGGCCGGCTCGCCGGCGCGATCGCCTTGTCGGCCGCGGCGGTTGCGACCGTCGTGCTGGCGGTGTTGTTCCTGCGCGGGGGCGCGGGGGAGCGGGAAGGCGGCGGCCGATCGGCGGCGGGTTCGACGGTCCAGGCCGACGCGCGGGGTGAGGCGGCGACGACTCCGGTCGTCGCGGCGGTTCCTCCGGTCGCGCGGGTCACGCCGGTGCCGGTGCCGCTGGTCGTACCGTCCCCGGGGGCGCCGGGCGGACCGGCGCCCGCCGCGGGGGCGCCGGCCGCGGCGGGCGTCGAGGACGTGGTGGAGGCATCGTCCGAGGTCCGGATCGAGCTGCGGGGCGTGCCGCGCGGCGCGCTGGTGCGGGTGGACGGCGAGAGTCACAAGGGGACCACGATCCGGCGTCCGCGCGGGACGGGAGAAGTGCGGATCGAGGTGCTCGAGCGCGGGTTCCGTCCGTGGGAGCGGACGGTGTCGCTGGCGCAGGACGTCGAGGTCGAGGTGCGGCTGGAGCCGGCGGCCGGGCGGCCCGCGCGGGACGGCGGCGACGCCCGGAGCGAGACCGGGCTGCCGACCTGGACCAACGACGAGTAGGGGGCGCGGGGTCGAGCCGACGTGCCGCCGATCAAGCCGCGCAATCCGTTCGTCCCGGCGGTGCGCCGTCGCGGCGGGGGGCCGATGGGCGATCGTCGCGCCCCGCGGGGGGGTGCGCGGAACGAGGCGCGGGAGCTGCTGGCCGAGGCGGAGGAGGAGCTGCGCGAGGAGCGGGCGGCGGCGCAGGTGGAACTGCCGGGCGCGGTCGCGGAGGCCGGTCCACGGCGCGTCGCGGTGACCGGCAACCGCGGGGTGACGGCGGCGGACCGCACGATCATCCGCCATGCCCTGCGCGATCTGCTCGCGGACGGCGAGGTCGAGACGATCTACTTCGGCGGAGCGCTGGGCGCGGACACCGAGGCGTTGCGGGCGGCGCTGGAGTTGCGCCGGGGGGACCGGCCGCGGCTGGTCGTGGTCGTTCCGGACACGCTCGACGCCCAGCCGCTCGCGACGCGCGACGTCTCGCGCCGGGCGGACGAGGTGGTCGAGTTACACCGGCCGATCGATGCAGCGGACGGTTGGCGGGCGTACCATGCGCGCAATCGCTGGATGGTCGATCGAGCGTCGCTGCTCGTGGCGTTCTGGGACGGCGAGCCGCGGAGCGGGACGGGGGCGACGGTGGCGTACGCGCGGCGGCGGGGCGTGCCGGTGCGGATCGTGGAGGTGGAGGGCGGCGACCGGCGCGAGGCGGAGGGCGGTCGTGCCGAGGATCGCGCGCCGCGCCGGGCGGGGCGCGGGTCGGGGCGGCGTCCCGCGGGGTGAGGCCGGGATTCAGCGGGAACGCCGGGCGGCGGCGGTGGTGGTCGACCGCGGCTTGGCCGGCGGGGTCGCCTTGCCGGGCACCCGCCCGTGCTGCTCGTAGAAGGCGAACGTCAGCTTCTGCGAGTCGGCGGTGCTCACGCGGTAACCGTTGGGGGTCGTCCAGTGGCAGTCGCGGTACACGTACGATCGACCATCGACGACCAGCTTGTCGAACGGGCAACGCGGCATCGGACGTTCCTCCGTGCGCGGCGCCGGGCGCCGCTCCCCCGGGAAACGGGGCGCAGTCTAGCGCGAATCGTGCCGGAAGCCCAGAAAACGGCGTTGCAGCGATCCCGCGGTCCTGGCGCGGGCGCGGCGGCTCCGGAGCGGGTGGACGTTGCATTCGCGCGAGGCGACCCTTCTCCGATGAAACGACACCCGCACGGATGTCCAGGCCGCGAGCGCGCGGAGATCGGTGTTGACCCACCGACCGAACGTGCTATTAGGCGCAACCATGCGGATCTCAACCTCCATGACCGCTCGCGCGGTCATGTTCGTTCTGGCCCTGGTCGCGTTGCTGCCGCTGCTGCGACTGCTCGGGGGCGGCCTGTGGGAGCCCTGGGAGCTGCACCGGGCGGAGGCGGCCCGCGAGGTGGCGGACGGCGACGTTCCGGTCTGGAGCGTGCCGGAGATCGAAGGCGAGGGGGAGCGGCCGCCGCTGGCGACCTGGGTCACGGCATTCGGTTTCTGGGCGGGCGGTTCCGACGTCGGCAACGGGAAGCTGGCGGTGGCGGCGTTCCTGCTGCTGTGCGTGCTGGCGTCGCTCTGGGTCCTGCGTCCGCTGCTCGATCTCGCGCGGATGCTCGGTGCGTTCGCGGTCTTCTTCTCGCTGCCGTTGGTGTTCTTCCAGGGCGCTTCCGCGGGCGGCGACGGGGTGGCGTTCGGCGCGTACGCCCTGGCGTTCGCGGGGCTGGTGCGGCTGCTGGGGGTCTCGAGCGAGGCGCGGGCCGCCTGGCGGGCGGATCTGGCGATCGGCGGGTGTGCGGCGGCCCTCGGGCTGGTGCTGTCGTACTTCGCGCTCGGGGCCGTGCTCGGCGTCGCCCTGCCGCTCGGCGCCTCCGCCTTCGCCTCCTCGTTGGGGGGCGGGTTGCGGCGTCCGGAGGGGTCGCCGGAGGGGAACGAGGCGGCGTGGATCCGGTTCGGCGTGCGCTGGGTGGCGGTGTTGGGTGCGGTGGCGTTGCTGGTCTGGTTCGTGGCGGCGGGAGTGGCGCACCGGCCGGTGGAGGAGACGGAGCGCTTCACCCTGGCGCTCGGCGGCACCAAGACGCTGCTGCCGCTCGACACGTTCGACTTCCTGTTGAGCCGGCTGGCCTACGTGCTGTTCCCGTGGTGCGCGTTCGTGCCGTTGGCCTTGGCCTGGGCGTTGCGGTCGGACGGGTCGGAGGATGCGGAAGGCGGTGGGGCGGCGTGCGTGGTGCCGCCGGTCGCGCTGGCGCGGCACGCGGCGGTGCATCTGTTCCTGGGTTACGCGTTCGTGGCCTACTGGCACTGGCGGTTCCACTCGTCGCCGATGGTCTTCGCGTTCCCGCTGGCGCTGCTGTTGTCCGAGTACCTGGCGCATGCGTTGGCGGAGGGGCGGGGGCTGCGGTTCGCGGGGATGGTGACGGCGATCCTGGTGGTGCTGGTGCTGCGCGATTCCTTCGCGTTCCAGAAGGACTTCCTGCAGATCATCGGTTTCCCGAAGCCGGGCGACATGGTGACGGAGACGCCGGCGTTCCCGGTGGCCATGACGGTGGCGACGGCGGTGTTCCTGCTGGTCGTGCTGTTCACGCACCTCGTGCCGGCCGCGGAGCCCGGGGGGGACCAAGGGGGGGTGTTCGGGTGGTATCGCCAGCAGTGCGAGGCGTGGCGGGAGGCGGCGCGGGGGTTGCAGCGCGCTCCGGCGCAGGCCTGGCGGGCCGCGACGGCGACGTTCGCGCCGTGGGTGGCCGGGGCGCTGGTCTGGGCCGTCGTCGTCGGCACGGCGCTCGTGGCGCGCTACACCAACTTCTCGAACTGGACGGTCTCGCACCTCGGGTTCCAGGCGCTGGTGGCGGTGGGTGCGCTGCCGTTCGGCGTGGGGTTGGCGGACGTCGGCTGGCGCGCGGCGCGACGGTTCGTCGCCGGAGCCTCGGGCGCCGTGCGCGGCGGTCTGACGTTGGCCGGCGGGGTGCTGGTCAGTCTGACGGTCGGGCTCGCCGTCGCTCCCGCCCTCGACGCCCAGTTCTCGCTCGAGCCGGCCGCGCGGGCGGCGGCGCGCGAGGGCGACCTGACGGGGCGGTTGCAACTGTTGCAGGTCGAGCCGGCGGCGACGCGGTACTATCCGTCGCTGGCGGGCGGCAAGCTGGTGACCGACATCGCGGCGGCGGCGGCGTGGCTCGGGGAGGCGCCGCCCGGCCAGCCGCGCTACCTGGTGTTCCCGTCGCGCAACCAGGTGCTCAACGAGGTGAACCAGAAGTTCCGCGACGTGCGGGGCGGCGAGTTGCTGCCGGTGATCTCCGACCCGGAGGGCCGCTATCTGCTCGGGGTGAGCGAGCTGGCGCCGGGAGAGGAGAACCGGAGTCCGCTCGCGCGGGTGGTGTTGCGCGAGCGCCCGACGCCGCGGTACCCGATCCTGGAGGGCAACTTCGACAACAAGGTGCGCTACCTCGGCTACGACCTCAGCTCGTATCCGGACGGAACGGTGGCCGCGTTGCAGAACGTGACGATCACGCACTACTGGGAGTGCCTGGGGAAGATCAACGGCGACTACCAGGTGTTCGTGCACGTGGACGGGATGGGCGACCGGATCAACGGCGACCACGACCCGGCGGAGGGGTTGTATCCGACGCGGTACTGGCGCCCCGGCGACTTCATCGTCGACCGGCAGAAGCTCCGGATTCCGTTCTTCGCCCGGCCGTCGCGGGAGCCGACGGCGTACCAGATGTACGTCGGGTTGTTCCGGGGCGAATCGCGGTTGCCGTTGAGCGAGGGGGAGGGGAACGACAACCGGCTGTACGGCGGGGTGATCCGGGTGCGCTAGGCGAGGCCCGCGCCGCCGGGGGGCGCCGCGGGGGAGGGAGGACGGCATGACGGGTCGCGACGGCAGGGCGAGGGCGAAGGACAAGGGCGACGAGCGGCGGGGGGCGCGGCGCTTCGCGGTTCGCGACTTCAAGATCGATCTGCAGTCCGAGGAGTCGTTCCTGTTCGCCTACGTCGAGAACATCAGCGAGCTGGGGATCTTCGTGGCGATGGAGAAACCGTTGCCCGTCGGCACGAAGTTGACGCTCCGGTTTCCCGCCCGCGGCGACGTCGGCCCCCTGACGCTCGGCGGCGTGGTGCGCTGGATCAACCCGCCTTCGGGGCGTCATCCCGGGATGGGCATCGCCTTCGACCCGCTCAGCGCCGCCCAGCGCGAAAAGGTGGTGGCGCTGGTCCGGGCCGTGGCCTACCTGACGCACGACTGAGCGGACGAGTCCGCGGCCGGCGGCGTCGCGCCGGGCGAGCCGGCGGTGCGCCGGCGCCGCAGGCGGAGCGTCGCGGCCCACGCGAGGAGGCCGGCGGCGGCCAGCCAGCCGGGGACGTCGCCCAGGCGGCCGTACAGGGTGCGGCCAGCGTAGGGGACGACCTCCACGACCGGCGCCGCCTCCCGGAAGATCGGCGTCTGCATCCGGATCTCGCCGGTCGCCGTCACGTGCGCGGAGACGCCGGTGTTGACGGCGCGCACCATCTCGCGGCGCTGCTCGACGCTGCGGAAGACGGCGAGCGCGAGGTGCTGGTACGGCTCGGCGGAGCGTCCGAACCAGGCGTCGTTGGTCACGTTGACCAGCACGTGCGGTTCGCCCGCGCGCATCATCCGCCCGACGTAGACCGGAAGGATGTCCTCGTAGCAGTTGAGGATGCCGAGCCGCAGGTTGCCGAGCGGCAGGATGCCGGGCGTGGTTCCGGCGGCGAGCGAGCCGGCGCGGGGGAACCAGCGGTCGAGGAACGTGAGCCAGTCGCGCAGCGGGATGTACTCGCCGAACACCAGCAGCACGTTCTTGTCGGCCGGACCGTGCAACCGGCCCTCGGTGTCGAGGAGCAACGCGGAGTTGTACCGTCGCGGCGGGTCGGAGCCGCGGGTGATCGAGCCGAAGACCAGCGGGATGTCGAAGCCGCGGCGGATGCGCATCGGATGTCGTTCCGGGAGATCGCGCAGTCCGTCCGCGCCCGGGAGCGGCTCGCGCGACAGCCCGCCGGGGTAGGCCGATTCGGGCCAGACGGCGACCTGGGCGCCGCGTCGCTGGACGTCCGCCGTCAGTGCCTGCAGCTTGCGCAGCTGGTCGTGGTGGAGGAGCGGGTCGCGCTTCTCGCGGATGCCGATGTTGGGTTGCACGAGGCCGAACGCGACGGGCTGCGCCCCGGCGCGGCGCGCCTCGTAGCGGTGCTGCTGGACGGCGCCGTAGACGAGCGAGGCGAGCACGAGCGCGGCGGCGACGGCGCCGGCGCGGGCCGCGGAGCGGGCGGGATG
>JAAZOP010000502.1 GCA_012797735.1 Myxococcales bacterium | reverse complement strand
GGGACGGCCGGCGCCGCCAGGCCGAACATCGTCCGCTGCATCTGGCCCTTGCCCTTCGCCGGCGAGGGGCCTGCGGGATCCGGCCCGGGAACGGGCGCGCCCGCGGGCGCGGGGCCGCCGACCGGTCGAGGTTGATCGGTCAGGGACCGGCCACACGCGACGCAGAACGGCGTCCCGTCGGGATTCTGCGTGCCGCAAAAGGTGCAGAACGTCATGCAAACCGGGACGCTAACACGCGACTTTCCGGACAGTCAAACAGGCCGTCCGGCCGGCGCGACCCCCATTGAATGCCGGATGTTTCCCCGCCGTCGATGCACCGGCCTGGACCGTCCTGGGCGCCGCGGAGGGGTCTTGCGGAGGTGCCAGGGGGATGCTAGGCTGCGACCGATCGAAAGGAGGGTCCCGATGAAGAAGGTGTTCGTGGGTGTTGCGCTGGTGCTTTCCATGTCGTTGATGTCCGGGTGCATCATCGAAGCCAGCACCGACTACTGCTGGGACAACGGCACCTGCACGGTGGGGGCGTCGTGCAGCTACGTCGGCGACATGGACTGCATCAGCCAGACGGCGGCGTGGTGGTGCAGCCCGAGCGGCTACATCCAGCAGGTCAACTGCCTGACCGACACGGCGGCCAACGGCGGTTGCGTCGGGACCGGTACGGCCTACGCGGCCTGCGGCCAGATTCTCGGTTGCCAGGATGCCCGCTGCCTGTGCAGCAACAGTCCGGATTTCTGCGGCGCGGCCCTGACGATCGGCAGCTGCACGGGCACCGCCGTCTGCGGTCCATAGCCTGAACACTGGCGAGCCGGCCGGGACGCGGCCGGCATGGGAAAGTGCCGTTGTCGAGTCGCGTTCCGCTGCGCCGGCTTTTCGTGCGCGCATCCTGGGCCCTGCTCCTGGCCGTCTCGTCGTGCACCGTCGATCCCGTCCAGCCCGGGGAGACCTGCGACGACGAGGGGGATCAGATCTGCCGGACGCAGCAGGTCGCGCTGTACTGCCGCGACGGGCACTGGTTCGAGCGGGACTGCTGGGTCGAATGCAAGTACCTCGGGTACGAGGTCGGCTCGTGCGGACTGCACTCGCGCTACGGGGACGACACCTGCCTGTGCGCCCCGGGCGCCGAGTGGGACGTGGGGCGGGCCTGCGAGCACGAGGGCGACCAGGAGTGCATGTCGACCCGCACGCTGCGGATCTGCCTGGCCGGCGTGGTGAGCGAGATCGATTGCGCGGCGGCTTGTGCCGGCCGCACGTCCTCGTTCTGCGGCTACGATCCGCTGCTCGGCGACGACTCCTGCATCTGCTGCGACACCGCCACCTGCCCCTAGCCCGCCGCAGGACGCTCGACGGGACCGATCCGCGTCGCAAGCCGGCGCGTCGCCCGGGGTGCTCGGCGCGGGCGTCGCCGGTCGCGACGAACCTGGTGCCGGCGAGCGGCGGACCGCGGTAGACTCGGCGGCGAGAAGAGGTGCGGGGATGGAACACCCGATTCCGGTTTCGGAGTTGTCGCCCGCGGTGGCCAAGATCTGCGGGCCGTCGGCGCCGCCGCCGGTCAAGCTGATGGCGGCGCGGGGGATGCTGCCGATTCCGCAGCCCACCGATCTGGTCACGGTACTGTACATGCTGGCGCACGACCCGACGCCGACGCTGGCCCAACCGGCGCGCGAGACGCTGCTCGGCCTGCCCGAGGACGTGGCCAAGGGCGCATTCGGCGGCGAACTCGACCCCCGGGTGCTCGACTACCTGGCCGATGCGTTCCGGACGAAGGAGGCGCTGCTGGCGGCGGTGCTGCGCAACCCGCGGACGGCGGACGAGACCTTCGAGCGGGTGGCGGGGAACGCCAGCGAGTCGGTCGTGGAGCTGATCGCGGTCAACGAGACGCGCCTGTTGCGGCGGCCGAAGATCATCGAGGCGCTGTACTTCAACAAGCGGGCGCGGATGTCGACCGTCGATCGGCTGATCGAACTGGCCGTGCGCCACGGGGTGAACCTCGACGGCATCCCGGCGTTCCGCGAGATCGCGGCCGCGATCGAGGGCCAACCGGTTCTCGAGCCGGAGCCCGGGGAGGAGGCGAGCCCCGACGACCTGCTGTTCAGCTCGGTGCTCAGCCTGGAGGACGACGGCACCTGGAGCCTCGACGGCGGCGCGCCGCCGTCGAGCGGCGCGTTCGGCGACTTCGACAGCCCGGACGGCCCGAAGCCGGCGGGGGAGGGGGAGGCAGCGGCGTCGCGCGGCTTCGACGTCTCGCGGCTCACCGTCAGCCAGAAGATCCGCCTCGCGCTGCTCGGCAACGCCGGCCACCGGGCGCTGTTGATCCGCGATCCCAACCGGCTGGTGGCGATGGCGGCGATCAAGAGCCCCGCCGTCAGCGATCAGGAAGTCGCCGTCATCTCGCAGAGCCGCGCGGTGGCGGAGGACGTGATCCGCTACATCGCGGACAACCGCGACTGGACCAAGTCCTACATCGTCAAGTGCAACCTGGTGAACAACCCCAAGACCCCGATCTCCCACTCGCTCCGCTTCCTGCCGCACCTGCGGCACGGCGACCTCCGCGCGCTGGCGGGCAACAAGAACGTGCCGCAGGCGGTCAGCAACGCGGCGCGACAGATCCTCCAGCGGCGTCCCGGCGGGCATTGAACGTATCCGTTCACCCGGGGGGACCGCCCGGCCGCACATCTGCCGGAATTCGGCGGCTTCCCAGGCGCGGCCTCTGCGTCCCCCCGGACCCCCCGCGCATCGGCTCGGGCGCGGCCCTCGCCGACGTGCCACTCGTTCTCTGGCCAGCCGTGCTGGAGGCTGTGAACGGGCACCATGGAACGACTGGCCGGGCGACGCGCCGCTGCGCGCCGCCGCTCGCCGGTCCCCGGCCGGGTCGGGCTGCGGAGGATCCAGGGTCGGCCGAGCGCGACGACGCGGACCGCCTCCGAAGCCGGCGGCGAGCGCGACCCGGGTCACTTCGTCTGGGTCCGCTTGCGCGCCTGCTCGATGAGCTGCACGATATCCGGGGCGTTCCCGGAGAACTTGAGGGCCGCGGCGAAGAGCTGCTCGGAACGGCCGACGTCGCCCAGCATCCGCAGCGCGGTACCGGCGATGGCCAGGACCTTGGGCGGCGGGTTGCCGCGGCCGAGCGTCCGTTCGATCAGCATCCGGGCCTCGTTGCGCCGCGCGGGGTCCGACGGGAACGCGCGCACGACCGCCAGCGCGTAGGACACGGCGTACATCGCGACGTCGGGGCACATCTCGTAGGCCGACTCCAGGATCGCCAGCGCGGCTGCCGGGTCCTCGCGCCAGAACAGGAAGATCTCGCCCTTGCGGAACTGGATCTCGGCGAAGTACTCGAGCCGTCCGCGATCGTACTGCGCCTTGCGGTACTCCTTGCGGCGGCCGGCGTCCTTCAGGTGCTCGTAGGCCTCCTCGATCATCGCCTTCATCTGCTCCAGCCGTTCGCGCGTGGCCGGCAGCAGGTTGCTGTAGTAGCGCGGGTCGAAGCGCGCGAGCATGCGCTGCCGCGCCTCCTCGATGTCCTGGTCCGTCGAGACCGGGTGGGCGCTGAGGCGGTCGAAGAAGTTGCCCGCCTTCATCGCCGCGAACAGGCCCGGCAACTCCTTGACGTCCACCGGCCCGGTCTCCGTCGGGTTCTTCTCGGACAGTTCCGCGAAGCCCATCGCCAGGAGCCCATCCATGAAGCGGTAGGTCTCCGTGGTGAACAGCGGGGTGATCTCCATCACGTCCCGCACCCGGCGCGCACGCTCGCGGATCGACTGGAGCAGCCGCTCCTCCTTGGGATTGAACCGCATCGCCGCCAGCGCCTCCGGAGGGACGGCGGTCGGGACCAGGTACCAGTTGCGGTGCTCGTCGAAGAACCGGCGGCGCGCCTCGTCGAACGGGGCCTCCCGCCACGCCTTGAGCATCAACTGGGGCAGGCCGAGATCGTAGCGCGGCATCTCGGCGGGGAAGCGGTTCGGCTCGCCGATCTCGTAGGAGCCGTCGCGCCACAGCAGGGCCTCGTACAGCACCGCCTGCGCCCGCCACCGGTCGGCGCGCGGGGCGTCGCCGGGCGTCACGGCGCCCAGCTCCAGCAGCGCCGCCAGCGGCTCGCGCCCCTCCTGGCGCAGGCGGCGGTAGGCGGCGAAGGCCTTGTCGTCGAGCTTGCCGCGCGCGTGCATCAGACAGCCGAGCTCCTCGGCCTGCGCGTCCGACTCCGCGTTGACCGGCGCGCCCAGCGCGAACAGGATCCGTTTGGTCACCTTCCCCCGCGCCAGCGTCACCACGCCCGTGTAGCGCGCCGCCTGGAGGTGCCGCGCCAGCCGGGCCAGCGGCCGCACCGCCAGGTCGCCCCGCCGCTCGCGCGTCAGCTCCTCCGCCGGCGGCGGCCCCCGGCCCGGCTCC
>JAAZOP010000501.1 GCA_012797735.1 Myxococcales bacterium | reverse complement strand
CGCCCCGGCGTCGCCGGCTCCGGCGTCGATCCCGTGCTTCGGCGCGCGACGTGGTGCGATGGCGGTGGGCCGGCGGGAGCGCCGGGCGCGCCCGCAGCGGCGTCGCCGCCTCGGCCGACGACGGCGACCACCGGAAGCGCCCGCGGGAGAGTCGCCCGTGACGGAGCCAGAGCCCCTGACCTTCGCCGACGAGCCGCCTGACCGCCGTGCCGCGGCGGTTGCGGAAGACGAACACGGCCCCGGTGACCGGGTCGGTGCGGAGGGCCGTTCGGCAGACGTGGGCCAGGCCATGGATGCGTCGACGGACGTCGGCCGGTGCGGTGACGAACAGAATGCGCGGCTGCGGCTTGACCTGGATCACGAGCCGGCCCCGTGGAACGCCGCCGCCCGCCGTGGTACGTCGAGCGCGACGCCGGCACCGCCAGCCGCGTCACGCACGCTTGCGGAAAGGACTTGGCCGGCTGCCATTCGTGCGCCGATGCGACGGTTCAGGGTGCGACGGCCTCGAGCGTCTCTCCGGTCCAGCGGTACCAGGTGGTGGTCCCGCCCGTGCTCTTCAGACGCACGGGGAACCAGCCGGCGGCGCGGTCGGGACCGCGGTTCAGGCCCACGGCCACCTCGGCGACCTGCGGCACCTCCAGGAGCGGCGTGCCTCGCGCGGGATCGAGCACGATCACGGTCGCCTGGTACACGGCGCCGGCGCGCGCCACGAGCAGGGTGCGGCCGGAGTCGCGTTCCGTGGTCACGACGAGCAGATCGAGCAGGCCGCCCGGGAGCGGTTGCCGTTGGACCAGGTTTCCTACCGCGCAGCCGTCGACGGAGTAGATCGACAGCGAGCCGGGTTGGTCGGTGCGCAGATCACCGTCCACGAACCAGGCGTAGCGTCCTGCCTCGGTCTCCAAGAGCCCCCGCTCGCGTGCGGCGTCGGGATTCTCGGTGCCGTCTCCACGCTCGAGGTGCGCACAAGCCGGGTCCACCGGGTCGAGCGCCCGGCCGTGCGTCCAGGCCGCGCTGCCGCGCACGCCGACGAAGGCCCAGTGGCTGCGGCCGAGGTCCGAGTCCGTACGCTCCACCTGTCCGCGCACCACGGGCACGATCGTGCCGGCCGGCCGCCGCCACAATACGCCGGTGTCGCGGTCCGGGCTGGAGCGCAGCTCCAGCAGCGCGTTCGCCTGCGCCACGACGATCTCGGCCAGGGGCTCGACCCAGTAGGCCCTGCGGAGACGTGTTCGGGCGATGTCGGCCGGAAGCGCCGCGCGGGGCGTGCCGGGTGGGAAGACGAGCGCCGCGCCGCTCTGGCCGCCGGGATGCACGAGCCGCGCGGCCGCCCGCAGCGCAGCGGGAAGCCGCCACCACACGTCGAGGAGCACCCCAGGGTCGGCCGTCACGGTCCCCCGGTCGTTCACCCAGAGTCCGACCGTCTCTGGCGCAGGAGGCGGGAAGGGAACTCCGGCGGCCGCCAGCGGGACGCCCTGGGCGGCCAGTGCCTCGCCGATCGCGGTGTCTGGCCGGAGCAGGGGAGCCACGCTGCGCCAGGGGAAGTGCGCGATGCGGTCGGAGTCGTACCGCAACTCGATGCCCGTCCTCGTGATGATGAGCGGGATCACACCCCCCTCGGGATCGTATTGCAGCCGCCGCAGCAGGTCGAAGCGATCGACACCCGGATGGAACAGCGAGAGCTCCTCGAGCGGGGTCACCTGGCCGTTTTCCAGGGCGAAGAGATAGCCGCTCTCGGAGGTGGCGTACGGACCGGCGTCGGAGCAGGAGACCGAGAGCAGTCGCTCGATCGCCAGCTCCACGCGACATCGGGTCGGAAGCAACGACAGTCGCGTTTCGAGCGCGGCGGCGATGGCCGGATCGGGGTGCGCCACCGTGAGCGTGCGGCGGCCGTTCACTTCGGCCGTGCGGGTCTCGATCGTGGAGTTGATCCGGATCGCCGGACCTCGTGTGACCGCAGGGTACGGCGAGCCCACGGGCGTGGCCGGAGGGGGCGGAATGACCAGGGACGTCGCATCCGGCGGGGCGGGTGCGGCCGGAGGGGGCGCAGCGACCAAGGACGTCGCATCCGGCGGGGCGGGCGCCTCGGCCTCCACGCCGCTGGGGACGCCCGGCCCGGCCGTGGGGCTCCGTCCCGGCGCGACGCCCTGGCTCGTCGCCGGGGCGGCGACCTCTGTCCAAGGGCCGGACGCGGCCTTCGGCTGCGCATCCTCGGCGGTGTCCGTCTGTCCGGCTCGGCGGGTCGATGTGCAGCCAGTGGCCGTGACGAACAGCAATGCCGCTGCGGCACGAAGCGAGCTTCGCATGAACTTCCTCCCGAGGTCGTCCGCTGCGCAGCGGGTCGTCGTACCCGCCGAGCACGAGCGTGCCTGTCATGCTGCCCCGGGACCCGACGATCCCGCAAGCCCAGCAGCGGGCGCGAGATGGTTTCCCGGATCCGCGCCCTCACGGTGCCGCGCGAGTCCGGAAGCGTCAACGCGAAGGACCTGGATCGCAGGAAGTCCGCGCGCATCGCCGCCAACAAGCGCAAGTCGAACGGCAGCGTGAGAACCCCCTGTCGGATCGGCACGTCCGGCAGGATGGAGTCCACGAGCCGTGCCGCGGAGTCCGCCATGCGACGGCCCGAGCACGACGGGCAGAGCCCTCGCGTCTTGCACGAGAACGGCACGGCCCGTTCGAGCCCGCAGGCCGTGCAGACGCAGCGAGCGAAGCCACGGGTCAGGTCGCCGCAGACCAGGTGCGGGTTCCCAGCGACGTCCGGAGGCGCGGACGGCCGCGGGCGGCCTCACCACGCCGCCCGGCCGATCGTCCAGCGGAAGTAGACCGAGACGCCCGCGGCGAGCGGAGGCACCGAAACCAGGTGTCCGTCGTCGCCCTCCATCTCGTCGCGGAAATGGAAGAACAGCAGCGCGTCCAGCCCGGCGCCCACCGACCCGAGATCGGTGCGGTACACGTACTGCACGTGCGGCTGAAGCGCCAGCGTGGGATGGAAGGCGTTGATGTGGAACAGCACCCCGTCGCAGCCCACGTAGGAACCCAGCCGCAGCTCGTGACGGCCGTCCGCGGAGAGCGGGACCCGCCCGCCGGCGCGAACGCCTCCGCCCACGGTACCGAGGAAGAAGACCGGGTGCAGCTCGAGCGGCGTGAGGTACCAGCCGGGGAAGCTCAGGTTGAACAGCAGCAGGTCCGCCTGCGGCTCCCACTTCGTGAACGCGATGTCGTAGGTGTCGTCCGATCCGAGGTTGAACGTCAGCACGCCGCTCCCGATGTTCATGCCGAACCATTCGACGTTGCGCCCGGACTCCGCCGGCGCCGCTTCCTCCGCCGTCGCGGCGGTCGCCCGCGAAGGCGCGGCGATCCACGTCAGCGCGAAAAAGGAAACCGCCAGCCAGGTCCGATACCGGTAGCACGCCATCGCTGCCCTCCGCCGGCGCCGGCGACCGTCGCAGGATCGTCTCCCGCCTGCTCGCCGCTTGCCGCCCTCTCGCCCACGTTGCCTCGCCTTGGGTTTTCCCGTCAATCGTGGCTCCTCGCTTGCCCCGTCGTGGCGTCCTCGGTCCCGTGAGAGACAGTCGGCCTCCGAGAGGAGGCCGACGACGGACCTTGAGAAGCGCGCGACGGAGTGGGCGGGGAGGATCCTGGCCGCGCAGAGACGGCGACGTCGCGGCAGGGCGTATTCCGCCGAGCTTCGGCGCGACATCGACGCATTCGTCTTCGTCGGCCAGACGCGGAAGCGGGCCAAGGTCCTGTGGTGGGGCGGGACCGGCCTGTGCCTGCCCCGAACATCGCCCGTCCTCTGCACATCCGTCCGGCGTCTTCGTGATTCGCGGATGGCCCGCCAGGACCGTGGGGAACTCTTGTGCAAGCGGCTGGAGAAGGGCCGGTTCATGACGCCGTGGGAGAAGCGGCAGGAAGAGCCCTTGCGCCGGACGATGAACGAGCTGGCCCCGTTCCTGGCAGGCAGCGAGCTGGTCGGCCAGCTGCCGCTGAGCCCACCACCTTGGTCGCCGACCGACAGATCGGGGCGGCAGCTCGCGGCGCCGGAAGTCCCGCAAGTACCGGGCGAAGCTGAACTCGCGTCGCCGAGGTGTGCGCTGCGGTCGTGCTCGACGGCGCGGGCGTCCGAGAACCGCGGATCGCGAGACCCGTTGAGGTTCCCGGGGCCCGGCGCCCCGGCGCCGATCTTGTGCTTCGGCGCGCGACGTGGTGCGATGGCGGTCGGCCGGTGGGGGTGTGGCGCGGGTCGAGGATGGACGCCGAACATCGGGGATGCCGCCGGGGGAGCACAATTCGCGCGGCGCTGGTCGCCGCGACGCTGGG
>JAAZOP010000500.1 GCA_012797735.1 Myxococcales bacterium | reverse complement strand
TGCAGCAGCACGTCGTGCACCTTGCCGCCGACCTCCGCCCGGTACCGTCCGGGCCCCGTCTCCGTCAGGACGACGTCCATCGGCTTGCCATCGACCAACATCTGGTATCGGGCCATCGTTTTCGCCTCCTACGCTCGTCGCAGCAGCCCGAGCGGAGCCGCCGCGTGGTGCGCCATCGCGGCGCGACCCCAGAAACCGGTGTCCAGTCCGTGGAACGGCGGCGCCGGAGCCTCGCACGGTTCGGCCGCCGCGGCCGCGGCCAGGGCGGCCGCGATGCGGACCGCCTCCTCCTCGGCCACGGCCGCCGCCAGCGCCGCGGCGACCAGCCCGTCCCGTTCCATCTCCTCGCGCCCGTCCATCGCCGTCCTCCCCCTCACAGCGGGATATTGTCGTTCTTCTTCGCCGGGATCGTCTCGCGCTTCGTGCGGATCGCCTCGAGCGCTTCCAGCAGGTGGCGGCGGGTTTCGGACGGGACGATCACGTCATCGACCTGCAGTCGCGCCGCCGCGCGATACGGGTGGTAGAACGTCTCGCGGTACTGCCGGAGCAGTTCCGCCTCCTTGGCCTTCTTGTCGGTGGCGGCGGCCAGTTCCTTGCGGAAGATGAGCGGGATGGCCATCTCCGCGCCCATCACGGCGACCTCGGCGGTGGGCCAGGCGAAGACGCGGTCGGCGCCCTGGCTCTTGGCGCACATCGCGAGGTAGCTGCCGCCGTAGGCCTTCTTCACGATGACCGTGATCTTGGGCACGGTGGCCGCGGAGTAGGCATGGAGCAGCTTGGCGCCGTGACGGATGATGCCGCCGTGCTCCTGGCCGACGCCCGGCAGGAAGCCGGGCACGTCGACGAAGGTCACGACCGGGATGTTGAACGCGTTGCAGAAGCGGATGTGCCGCGCGCCCTTGTCGGAGGCATCGATGTCGAGCGCGCCGGCCTTGAAGAGCGGTTGGTTGGCGAGGATGCCGACGACGCGGCCGCCGAGGCGGGCGAAGCCGGTGATGAAGTTGGTCGCGAACCGTTCGGACACCTCGAGGAACGACCCGGGGTCGACCACCGGCAGGATCACCCGCTTCATGTCGAACGGCATGCGCGGGTCGTCGGGGACGACGGTGTCGAGTTCCGGGGCGGGAGCGGCCGGCCCGCCGGTCCAGGGCGCCCGCGGGGGTTCCTCGAGGTTGTTCGAGGGGAGGTAGGACAGCAGCTTGCGGGCGATCGCGTACGCCTCCGCCTCGTCCTGCGCCATGAAGTGGGCCACCCCCGAGACGGCGGTCTGGACTTCGGCGCCGCCGAGCGCCTCCTTGGTGACCTCCTCGCCCATCACCGCCTTGATCACGTCGGGTCCGGTGATGAACATCTGCGCGACGCCCTTGATCATGATGATGAAGTCGCAGAGGGCGGGCGAGTAGACGGCGCCGCCGGCGCAGGGGCCGGCGATGATCGCGATCTGCGGGACGACGCCCGAGGCGATCGTGTTGCGGTAGAACAGCTCGCCGTAGCCGTTGAGCGAATCGACCCCCTCCTGGATCCGCGCGCCGCCGGAATCCTCGATCAGCACCACGGGGCAGCCGTAGCGCATCGCGTCGTCCATGATCGAGCAGTACTTGCGGCAGTGGACCTCGGCGGCCGTGCCCGCGATCACCGTGAAGTCCTGGCTCGCCGCGAACACCGTCCGCCCCTCGACCTTGCCGCTGCCCGTCACCACCCCGTCGCCCGGCAGTTCGCGCCCGGCCAGTCCGAAGTCCTGGCAGCGATGCTCGGCGAACAACCCCTTCTCGGCGAACGTGCCCGGGTCGAACAGCCGGTCCAGCCGCTCGCGCGCCGTCAGCTTCTTCGCCTCGTGCTGCTTCGCCACCGCCTCCGCGCCGCCGCCCGCCTCGAGGCGCCGGCGCAGGTTCCTCAGCTTGCCGATCCTGTCTTCCGCCATCGGTCTTCCCCTCGCTCCGGCCGTCTCCCGTCCGCGCGTGTCCCGTGGACCCGCCGCGCCCGCGGTCGACGGGTCGTTCCTACTTGTTGGCCTTCCGGTAGCCGAGCTGGTCGAGGGCGATGATCATCTTCTGGATGTTCGCGGTGCCCTCGACGATCTGGTACAGGACGGCGTCGCGGTAGTAGCGCGCGACGGGGTACTCCGGGGAGTAGCCGTAGCTGCCGTAGATCTTCATCGCCATGTGCGACGCGCGCTGGGCGACCTCGCCGGCGAAGAACTTGGCCATCGAGGTTTCGAGGGTGTTGCCGAGGTTGCCCTGGTCCTTCTGCCAAGCCGCCTTGTAGACCAGCAGCCGCGCCGCCTCGACCTCGACGGTCATCTGCGCGATCATCTCCTGGTTCATCTGGAACTGGCCGATCTCCTGGCCGAACTGCTTGCGCTCGGTGCAATACTTGGTGACCGCGTCGAGACACGCCTGGGCGACGCCGACGCCGCCGGCGGCGCAGGAGACGCGCGTCCGGTTGAGACACTCGAAGACGTACGCGGCGCCCCGCCCCTCCTTGTCGAGCAGCGCCGAGGCGGGGATGCGGGCGTCCTCGAAGGCGATCTCGCCGGTGGGCGAGGAACGGGTGCCCATCTTGTCGAGCGCCGTGCAGCGGATGCCGGGGTTGTTCTTGAGCTCGACGAGGAAGGCGCTCATCCCCTTCGGCCCCGCCTCCTTGTTCGTGTAGGCGTAGACCAGCGCGAGATCGGCGTACTGGGCGTTGGAGATCCAGATCTTCGAGCCGTTGAGGATGTAGGAGTCGCCGTCCTTCTTCGCCGTGGTCTTCATCGCCATGACGTCGGAGGCGGCGTCGGGCTCGGTGATCGCGAAGCAGCCGATGAGCTCGCCGGAGCACAGGCCGGGGAGATACTTCTTCTTCTGCTCCTCCGTGCCGTGGAGCAGGATCGCCATCCCGGGGCCCGCGGTCTGCATGTTGAAGGCGACCCGCAGCGAACTCGACGCCCGGGCGATCTCCTCGGTGGCGATGACGAACGCCAGCCAGCCCATCCCCGTGCCGCCGTACTGCTCCGGGATGATCGCGCCGAACAGGCCCATCTCGCCCATCTTGCGGATGATCTCGCGCGGCCAGTGGTGCTCCTCGTCCCACTTGTCCGCGAACGGCGCGATCTCCTTCTCGGCGAACTTCCGTACACTGTCGCGCAGGATCAGCAGCTCCTCGCTCAGGGCGAAATCCATGGCCACCTCCTCGTCGAACCCCACCCTCGGGGGGCGGCGCGGACCGTAGTCGGGGCACGGCGAGGCTGTCAACAGGGAGGCGCCGGCGCGGGCCGGGCGGGCCACGGCGGGCGGGGCAAACGGGGAAACCGGGGGCGACGACACCCGGACGGCCGACCATCCCGTGCCGCGGGCCCGGAACCCGGCTCCGGACCGCGGGCCCGAGTTCGCGACCCAAGCCGCGCCCGGAAGGGCGGTTCGCCGGCGAAGGCGATCCCGGATCCGCGACGCGCCGCGCTACCGGCCCCCCGCGGCGTACCACTCGCCCGCGGCCGCCAACAGGCTCTCGACCTGCCAGGTCTCCAGCGCCGTCACCGTGCGCAGCTCGGCGAGGCTGTCGATCCGGTCGTGCGTCAGATAGGCCACGATCGCCTCGGCCTGGACCGAACCGATGTACCGGATCGCGTCCAGCTCGGCGACGGTCAGACCGGGATGGTTGAGGAACAGCACCAGCTTGTCCTCCGGGGTCAGCGTCGGATCGCCGGTGGAGCCGGCGGCGACCCAGACCGGCAGGTAGCGCTGGAGCTTCTCCATCGCCACGGTGCCGACCCAGGGTACGGCGGCCAGCTGGTCCATCGAGACGACGGGACGCGCGGCGATGATGTTGTTCGAGGCCAGGGCGGAGAGGGTCGCGCCGTCGGCGAGCTGTCCGAACGTCGCCCGATTGGCCACGTCGAGCGCCGTGCGGGCCTCGGCCGCCGTGAACGTCACCCCCTCCCACGTGCCGGCCGCCGGACCCGGATCCTCGGGCGCGGGTCCCGGCTCGACGGGGGGAGGCGCGGGCGCCCAGACGGCGACGTGGGCCTTGAGCAGCCGGAGGGCGGAGGCGCCGACGTACGCCACGTCGGCCAGCGCCGGCATGTGCGCGATCGGCCGGGCGGCCACGATGTTGCGCGCGGCGCGGGCGTCCAGGCCGACGGTCGCGTCGAGGTACTCGACGGCGGCGACGTTGGCGATCTCGAGCACCACGGTCACCTCGTGGAAGGTGAAATCGACCCCTTCCCAGGTGCCGGCGGGGGCGTCGGGAGCGTCGAGGTAGCCGTGGGCGACGGCGAAGTCGAGCAGGCGCTGGAGGGCGACGTCGCCGACCTGGGGCACCGCGTCGAGCTCGGCCAGCGTGTCGAACGGGTCGTCGTCCGCCGTCCCGCAGCGGGCGTCGCGACCGTCGCGGTGCGCCGCGATGTTCCGGGCCGCGTCGACGCGCAGACCCACCTCGTCGTCGAACCGGACGGCATCCAGGGCGCAGTCGTTGGCCAGGCGCAGCACCCCGCGGACCTCGGGGGCCGCGAGGCTCAGGGCGCTGTCGACCGACGCGGCCAGGTCCTCGTCGCCGAGGTCGTCCTCGGCGCAACCGGCGGCGAATCCCGCGAGCGACAGGGCGACGACCAGAACGGGCGGGGCATCGTGGCGACGCATGGCAGTCTCCTTCGCGGTTCGCGCGAACCGGTGCCTCAGACCTCGAGATCGAACCGGCGGGTGCCCGGCGCGGGCGACCGGCGGCGCGCCTCGGCCAGATGGTCGTCGATCCGCAGCCGGAGCCGCTGGACCGCTTCCGAGACGCTGGGGGCCGAGGCCGAACAGCCGGGAAGCTCGGGAGCGAACGCCTGGAACCAGCCTGGGGTCCTTCCGGGGCGAACGTGAACGGTGATCGTCATGCCGGAGGGCCGTTGCGCGCGGCGTGCCAGGGGAGGGGAGGAGCGTTCGGATCGAGCGGGCCCCGTGATGTCGGGGGAAATCGGCGCGGCGCCCCGGACAACTGTTGACATCCGACAACAGATGCTTGCATATTCTCAACATATGGTGAAACCACGCAGTCGGTCCGCCGACGAGGCGCTTCACGCCAGCGAGGTGGAGACGCTGCAGCGGCGGATCATGGAGTTGGCGCTCGAGCGTACCGGGGCGCAGCACGGGGCCCTGTTCCTCTGGGACCCGCGCGCCCGCGCCCTGGCGCTCGACTTCCACATGGTGGACGGCCTGGTCGTGAACCTGCCCGGCGTCCGGCTCCGGCGGCGCACCGACGGCCGTCCGAACGGCATCGCGTTCCACGTGCTGGACACCAACGAGCCGTACCTCTGCGTCGACAGCTCGACCGATCCCCTCTACGCCCGCTACTTCCTCGACGTCGGGTCGATCGCCGCGGTCCCGATTCCGTACCAGGGCCGCGCGATCGGCGTGCTCAGCGTCTCGGCCCGCGCGCCGCGCGCGTTCACCACCGCGCACCTCGACGAGCTCGAGGCGCTGGCCGCCTCGGCCGCCACCTTCCTCCGCCGCGCGCAGCTCGACCGCGCCGCGCGCGAGCGGGACGGGCGTCCGTTCCTGATCAAGGGGTTGTGTCCCGAGTGGATCGAGGTCGAGCGGCGGATCGAGGCGGTGGCGCCGACCGACGCTCCGGTGCTGGTGCAGGGCGAGAGCGGCACCGGCAAGGAGCTGGTGGCGCACGCGATCCACTTCAACAGCCGGCGCGCCGAGGCGCCGCTGGTCACGGTGAACTGCGCCGCGCTTCCGGAGCCGCTCTTCGAAAGCCTGCTCTTCGGCCATGTGCGCGGCGCCTTCACCGGCGCCGCCTTCGCCAAGCGCGGCGAGTTCCAGAAGGCCCACGGCGGCACCCTGTTCCTCGACGAACTGGGCGAACTGCCGCTCGGGCTCCAGGCCAAGGTCCTGCGCGCGCTCGACCGCGGCGAGGTGCAGCCGCTGGGAAGCGACAAGGCGCCCGAGCGGGTCGATGTCCGGCTGATCTGCGCGACGAACCGCGACCTCGCCGCCGAGGTCCGCGCGGGGCGCTTCCGCCACGACCTCTACTACCGCGTCGGCGTCATGACGCTCGCCCTGCCCCCGCTGCGGCGCTACAAGGACAACCTGCCGGTGCTCGCCCAGGTGTTCCTCCAGGAGGCCGCGCAGCGCCACGGCCGGCCGGCGAACCGGCTGGCGCCCGAGGCGCTGGCGCTGCTGGCGGCGTACGACTTTCCCGGCAACGTGCGCGAGCTGCGCAACATCCTGGAGCATGCCGTGATCCTGGCGGCGGGCGAGGTGGTCGAGGCGGCCGACCTGCCGCCGCTGGCGGGCGTCGCCCCGGCCGCCGCCGCGCCGGCGTCTTCCACCCCGGCGGCCACGCTCCGGGTCCTGCGCGAACAGTGGCTGGCCGGTCCCGAGCGACGCTACCTCGCCGAGCTGCTCGACGCCTGCCGCGGCAACGTGCGCGCCGCCGCCCGCCGCGCCGGCGTCGACCCCGTGACCCTCTACCGCCTGCTGCGCCGCCGCGGCGTGTCCCTGCCCCGGGCTAGAACGACCCCTTGATCCCCAGCGCCGGCAGGATCGGCAGTCCGTGGACGTCCGTGCGCCGCGTGTAGTCGTGGTTGTAGCCGATCGACTCCACGTTGTAGTGGAAGTAGACGTTCTGCACGTCCAGGTAGACCGACAGCCGGAACACGTCCCAGTCGAAGGTCTTGTCGACGCGCAGGTCGAGCTGATGGAACCAGGGCAACCGGCCCGAGTTGGGTTCGCCCTCGACCGGCAGGTACTGGTCGCAGTCGCCGTCGAAGATCGAACCGACCACCGGGGTGTACGGGTAGCCCTGGGCGACGCGGAAGCGCAGGCCGATGTTCCAGCCCCGGCCGAGATCGACCGACCCGAGCAGCGTCAGGTTGAGGAGCTGGTCGAACTCGGACGGCTCCCACGGCCCGCCCTGGTCGCGCCGCTCCGAACGGAGAAGCGTCACGGCGATCCAGCCGAAGAACCACTCGTCCGGCTCGTAGCGCGCCAGGATCTCCGCGCCGTAGACGCGGCCGTACGAGTCGTTGTCGAAGTTCTCCGCCACCCGCCGGCCGTCGCGCACGATCTCGTCGTCGCTCTGGCGGACGAGCCGGTCGAGCTGCTTGTAGAACAGGTCCACCGACAGTTGGATCCGGTCCGTCAGCCGCTGCTCGACGCCGACGCCGTACTGGTACGAGCGCTGCAGGGTGAGGTCCGGGTTGCCGGTGTCGTCGCTCGTCTCCTGCGGCGACGCTCCCTGGGAGTACAGGCCGATGCCCCCCTTGAGGGTGGTGCCTTCGAGCAGCTCGTAGCGCACGCTCAGCCGGGGCTCGATCGCCGTCCGCTTGCCGTCCGTGTCGATGTCGAAGCGCACTCCGGGGATCAACCGCAGCCCCTCCACCGGGCGCAGCTCGGTCTCGAGGAAGAACCCGGGCCAGAAGTTCCACCCCGAGCTATCGACCTCGAGCTTCTCGTAGCCGCACAGCGGCGGACCGCCGGTGGAGCCCATCCCGAATACGTCAGGGAGCCGGGCGCGCGCGAGGTACCACTCCATCCCGCTGTCCACGCCCAGCGTGACTTGCAGCGCCTCGCCCCACCGGAACGTGAACTCCTCCCGCACCTGGACCGGCGCCATGTGGTAGGTCACGTCGAACAGGTCGCCCATCTCGAAGCGGATGATGTTGTACCCCAGCGCGAGCATCAGCTGGTTCTCCAGCGCCGGCGAAATCTGCCGGTTCCACTCGGCCTGCAGCCGGTGGAAGCCGATGTCCATCGCCGCGGCCCCCTGGATCGTCGGGTCGCCCTGCACCGGCTCGCCGAACAGGAAGGCGATCGAATCGTCCGAGCCGTACAGGAAGAACCGCAGCCGGTCGTCCGCCGACGGCTCCCAGTCCGCCAGGAGCTGGTAGTCCCAGTACACCGGCGCCGCCGTGATCGACAGGTCCTCCTCGTCGACGAACAGCGGCAGGATCGCCGGCAGGGTCGCATCGATCCACGAGCGTCGCACGGAGCCGGCGATCGAGGCGTTCGCGGCCAGCGGCCCCTCCACCAGCGCGCCGCCGTCGACCAGGTTGAGGTCCGCGTAGCCGGTCCAACGCTCGCGGTTCGGCACCCGCGGCGAGACCTCGATCACCCCACCCAGCGCCCCGGTGTGGCGCACCGAGTAGTTGCCGGGGAAGTAGTCGATCCGTTCGAGCAGGTCGCCGTTGACCGCCGAGCGGAACGCGCCGAAGTGGTAGACGAGCGGGATGCTGACGCCGTCGAGGTAGTAGAGCGTGTTGCCGGGGTTCGACCCCCGGATCACCACCATCCCGGAGCCGAAGATCGGGCGGGCGATGCCCGGCATGTTCTGGATCGCATTGAGCGCGTCGCCGGCCGAGCCGGGGGCGAGCGCCATCTCGCGCGTCTCGATCGTGCGCCGCGTCACCTCCCGCGGCGGCCTCTGCGCCCGGATCACCGTCTCGAAGACGACCGGCGAACGCTCCGGCTCCAGCCGGTAGCGCACCACCGTCACCTCTCCCGGGAGCACCTCCTCCTCCGCCTCGAACGTCACGAACCCCGGCGCCGACACCCGCAGCCGATAGCGCCCCGGCGGCAGATCCGTGACCGAGAAATGCCCGCGCGTGTCCGCCACCGCCACCACCGGCTCCACCAGCGTCCCGCCGGTCACGGACACCGCGGCCTCCTCGATCGACACGTCGTCGAGGTCGAGGATGTCGCCCTCGAGGGTCACGATCGGCTCGCCGAAGTCCTCGGCCGGCGGCGACTCGCCCGGACCGGACGGCGTTCCGGGGCCCGGGCCGGAACCCTCAGGCCCGGTCGCGCTCCCGGCCGCTTCCGGCGTCCCGCCCGCGCCGGGGCCCTCCGCCGTCGCGGGGAGCCGGAACACGTAGCGGTAGACGAAGCGTGCCGGGATCGGCACGGAGCCCCGGTAGGCCGGCTCGAAGGTCGAACGGCGGATCGCCTCCACGGCCGCCTCGTCGAAGCCGTGTCCCTGCGGTTCGAGCACCTCGACGTCGAGGACACGGCCTTCGGCGTCGAGCGTCACGCGGCAGGGGACGGTGGCGGCGAGGCCCGCGGCGAGCGCCTCGGGCGGGTAGACGGCCTCCTCGGCGCGCACCAGCCGCGGCGGCTGCGCGGCGGCGGTCGCGCCCGAGGGTGTCGCGGACGATGCGGGGGTCGCGGAGGACGTCGTCGTTCCGCCTGCGGGATCGCTCCCCGGCGCGGCTGCGCCGTCGGCGCCGGCCGCCGGCGTTTCCCCGGTCGCATCGGCCGGCTGCGCGCGGGCCGTCGTCGCGGCCGCGAGCAGGACGACGCCCAGGAACCGGACTCCGCGGGTGCGGCGAGCG
>JAAZOP010000499.1 GCA_012797735.1 Myxococcales bacterium | reverse complement strand
TCCCTCGCCCCCGGCCGCCGGGGCGTCCGCGGCCGCGTCCGGCCCGAGGGCGTCCGCGCCGTCAACCCCGCCGTCGACCGGACCGATGTCCGGCCCCGCCTCGGCGACATCGGCCGGAGCGTCCGCGGAGGCGTCGCCGCCGGCCGCGTCCGGACCCGGTTCCGCGTCCGCCGCGCCGTCCAGCGCCGCATCGATTCCGGCGTCCGGCGCGGCGTCGGGCTCGACCGCCTCGCCGCCGTCCGGCTCGTCGCCACCGCCGTCCGTACCCGCGTCCGGCAGATCCGGGAGGTGGTGGCGGAGCCAGACCAGCAGCGCCGCGTGCGCGAACTTCTGCCCGATCGTCATCCCCGCGACCGCGTAGGTCGTCGTGCTGCACGCCAGCGGACACGACCAGGTCTCCTCGACGTAGGTCCGGAAGGCGGTCGCATTCGCCACCGCCTCGTCGTGGAAGGTCGCGGCCTGCTCGGCGAAGTCGCCGGGGTACAGGTCGGCCAGCGGCGGTACGCCGGCCAGCTCGCCGTCCGCCTCGACGCGCGTTTCCGCGAGGTCCTCGCAGTAGACCTCGTTCGCGGGCGAGTGACAGGACGGGACGCCGGAGTCCCCACCGACGTGGAGGATGATCCCGACCGTCGCGTCCGACACGTCCCAGTCGAGATGCGCCAGGTCGCGCAGGTCGCCCCAACCCGGGTGGGAGCCGAACGAACACTGCGGCTCGAGGGCGGCGGCCGCGACGATCGCGTCGCGGGACAGTCCCAGCGGCGCCAGGTAGGGCGCGATCGCGGGGTCGTCGAGGACGTGGGCGGCGATGTCGGCGTGGACCCGGAACGGCGCCGTCACGCACCCTCCGGTCGGCCAGGCCCGGGCCGCACCCGGCGTCGCCAGCGCTCCGGCGCAGACCGCCGCGATCCACCATCGTCCGCCCGCCTTCCCGCGCATACCCGTCCTCCGATCGGCTCAGGCATACCCCAGGCGCGCCCGCGGCTCAACCGGCCCGGCCGCGCGGGGCCCGTCCAGCACCGCGGCCCGCAGCGACCCGCCGCCGCAAGGCGCTAGAGCCGGTTGAGCGACTGGAGCTTGAGCAGGTCGGCGAACGCGGCCCGGATGCGCAGGCGCCGCGTGAGATACGCCTTCTCCCCGCTCAACTCGCGGTTCGACATCGCCCGCAACGTCCGGGTGTCCATCTCGTACTGGATGTCGGGATGCGCCACGGGACGCTCGACCCGCTCGGGCGGCGATACCTCGCCGTCGACGAAGCGCAACACCCAGTACTCCCCGATGTCCGGGAAGTGGTACTGCATGATCTTGTTCCAGCCGCGGAAGTTGCGGCGAACGGCAGCGAGGCCGAACTTGGCGCGCTCGGCCTCGAGGAGGGCGCGGAGCTCTTCGCCGCGCAGGCTGACCCCGGGGGGCGGCGCCGCCCGCCCGGTCGCCGCGTCGAGACAGCGCCGGCGTTCGCCGAGCCGTTCCCAGGCGCGGCGCAGGCGCCGGCTCCAGCCCGGCCGTCGGGGGTGCGGGACGAGCAGGCCGCGGGCCTCGAGGTCGGCGGCGACGTCGGTCAGGTCGAGCGCCTCGAGGGCGTCGCGGCTCGGCAGGCCGCTCGGAACGTCCCAGCCGCGCAATACGTAGTACTGCTCGCGCAGGCGCGCGAAGTCCCGCCGGTGGATACGACGCCCCAGTTGGGAGACGATGCGGCCGCCGGGACCCGGCGCCAGCAGGTCGGGATCGGCGACGTGCGTCTGGATCGGCCGGTCGTGCCACGCGGCCGGCAGCTCGTCGTCCTCCACGGCGCGGTGCCCCTCGCGCAGCAGCACCGCCCGTTGCAGGTGGAAGACGCGCTCCCCGATGCGGCGCAGGTCGGCCTCGCCGAACGACGAGCCGACGGCGGCGGACAGGATGCGGCTCTCGATCGCCGGGTCGCCGACGTGGTCGTTTCCCGGCGGGAGATCGATCAGCGGGAACATCCAGTCGCAGACCCCCAGACACTCCTTGGCGAGTTGCCGGTCCTGGATCCGTCGGGCGGCCTCGGCCTTGCCGTCCAGCGTCGTCATGTCGGCGGCGGCGACGCCGCCCCAGAAACGCTCGGCGATCCCACGGACCACCGCGCTCGAGACATGGGCCTCTGGAACCCCCTTGGCCCAGCTCGACCACTGCGACAGCACCAGGCCGGCCTCGTGGAGCTGCTGGATCGGCTCCCGGGTCTCGAACGGGTAGAGCAGCGCGTTGACCGTGCAGTAGCGCGGGTCGTAGGGATCGCAACGGGCGTCGAGCTGCGCGGCGGAGCCGCCGAACGTCCGGGCGACGCCCTGGGCGCCGAGGGCCAGCCGCTCGCCGGAACCCCGCCGAAGCGAGATCCGGCGTACGAGGTCCTCGATGAACTCGAGGCTGCCCAGACCGGACAGGTCGAGATCCAGATCGCGCTCGACGGCGATCCCGGCCGCGCGGGCCGCCAGCAGCCAATCGATCAGCCCCTGCACTTCCCACGTGTCGAGGCCGTAGGCGTCGCAGAGCCGGTTGGCGCGGAACGGGACGTCGTTCTCTTCGCCGTAGTAGTTCCAGGCGTGGTGCAGGTAGAAGAAGCGGGACTGGCACATGAACTTGCCGGCGTCGCCGTCGCGGGACGTGTAGCGGACGCGGAGGCAGTGGCCCATGCAGCCGTAGCAGGGGGCGCGCCGTACCCGCGGGCCGTGGGCCATGAAGTCGAGACCCCAGACCTTCACGTTGCCGCGCTGGAGGCTGCGGATCCAGGCATCGATGCGCCGCAGCTCCTCCCGGTCGGCGATCGGGACCGATCGTCGCGAACCGCGGACGGCGACGGCCTTGAGCCGCTTCGCGCCGAACACGGCGCCCAGCCCGCCGGAACAGGAGGCGTCGCCGTCGGCCAGGACGGTGGCGAGCGGGACGCGGTTCTCGCCGGCGGGACCGACGGCCATCGTCCGGAAACCGGGGACCCGATCGCGCAAGGCCGCGCGGGTCTCGAGCGTGCTGCGACCCCACAGGTCGCCCGCCTCGTGCAGCACCACCCGGTCGTCCTCGACCTCGAGCCAGACGGGGCGCGCCGAGATTCCCTGGAGCACCAGGCCGTCGTAGCCGGCGAACCGCAGCTCCGCGCCGAAGGCGCCCCCGAGGTTGCCGTAGCAGAAGCGGTCGCCGTTGCCGCGCGCCGCCGCCGGAAACGGCGACTTGGCGAACATGCCCCACCGGGAGCCGCCCAGCCCCCCGGACATGCCGCAGAGCGGCCCGACGGCGACGATCAGCCGGTTCTCCGGCGCGTCGAACGGCGCCTCCGGCGGCACCTCCTCCCAGTAGATCGCGGTGGCCACACCGCGCCCGCCCAGGAAACGCCCGGCGTATCGTTCGGTCGCGAAAACCTCGCTGCGACCGGTCGTGAGATCGACCCGGAGGATCTTCCCGGCATACGCTTTCGGCGGGCTCATTCCGTCGGTGCCCTCGTTCCCCGCGCGGGTCGTCGGCCGACCAGCCGAACGTAGTCGAGACCGCGCCGGGCCGACAAGCGCTGCGTGACTGCCCCGTGCGGAGACGCACGTCGGACCGAGCGGCGCGCGGCGGCCGCAGTCGACGTTCGTGGCGGGCGGCGTCGGCCCGTGCCGGCGGGGATCAGCTTCTTCCGGAAGAACGGACGGACGAAGTGCGGCGTCGCAGCCTGCGGCACGAAATGGCGGCCAGCGCCGCGAGCGGCAGGCACCATGCGGCCGCTCCGCCGCCCGCCGCGCGACATCCGCAACCGGATTCGCCGGTGTCGTCGCCCGCGCCGCCGTCGCCGTCGGCGCTTGCGTCGCCCGTCGACTCCGGCTCGGCGTCGACGTCCGCCTCCGCGACGGCATCCGCCTCCGCGCCCGTGTCGGTATCGGCGTCGGCATCGGGGCCGGTCTCGGCATCGGCATCAGCGTCGGCGCCGGTATCGGCATCCGCATCGGCATCGGCGTCCGCGTCGGCGGCCGCGGCGAACCGGATCTCGAGGTCGACCGTCGCGGTGGCGGTGCGGCCGGCGAGGTCGGTGACCGTCGCGATCGCGGGGTAGACCGATTCCGGCAGGAGGATGCCCGAGTCGTCCGCGCCGTCCCAGACGACGAAGCCGCCGGCCGAGAGGCCGGCGAGCGGCTGGGGCGGGAAGGTCCGCGCGGCCGTCATCGCGCCGGGATGGAAGACGACGAGCTGCCAGGAGGCGAGCCCGACCCGGTCACGGAAGTCGCCGACCACCGTGACGGCGTCCTCCACCCCGTCGCCGTCCGGCGAGAACGGGTTGGGCGCGGCGCGCAGCGTCGCCGCCGGCGGCGTCTCGTCCACGACCTGGATGCCGTCGGAGAGGGTTTCGACGGAGCTGCCGGCGGGTCCGATCGCCCGCACGGCGACGTAGTAGGTGCCGCCGAGCCGCAGGCCCAGGCCGGAGGCGGTCATCGCGGTCGCCGCGCCGACGTTGACGAAGTCGGGTCGCGTGAGGAACGTCCCCGACGCGGTGACCACCGCGTACTCGTACGACGTCGCGCCCGGCACCGCCGTCCAGGCGCCGTAGAGCGTGTCGAAGGTCTCGATCGTGTCGCGGTCGACGTCCGGGAAGCCGGCGGGCGGGTCGGTGTCGAGCACCTCGGCTGGCGCCGCGAACCGCTCGCGGCCGACGCCGTAGAGGTTCCCGTCCGCGACGCTGACCACGACATCGTCCGCTCCGTCGCCGTCGGCGTCGGCCAGGATCGGCTCGCCGACGGGGTAGCGGAAGCCGAGCGACCAGAGCAGCGAGAGGTCGCACGGGTTGACGGCGTAGAGCCAGCCGTCGGTGGAACCGACGAGCACCGCCGGGGCGCCGGTCGTGGTGAGCGAGGCCTTGGCGGTCGCGTTGCCCAGCGATCCCGGGCGGACGCCCGCCGCCGCCGCCTCGGCCGGCGACGCGAACATCCGCCCGCCGGCCAGCGTGCGCTCCCCGAGGACCGCGCCGGTGGCGGCGTTCCAGACGGTCAGCACGGGGGAGAAGTTCGCCCCCTGGGCGTAGCGCACCTCGCCGGCGCATTCGGCGAAGGCGCCCATCACGTGCACCGAGTTGCGGGCGGTGGCGTCGCGCCAGAGCAGGGAGAGGTCCGAGCGGAAGACCTGGACCGCGGTGCCGCCGTACTGCCCTTCGAGCACGATCTCCATCGCGCCGTCGCGGTTCACGTCCCAGACCGCCGGGACGCCGTAGTGGCCCGCGCCGGCGCTGCGCAGCGAGACCCCGTCGGTGCCGCGGAGCTGGTGCAGCACGAGGTTGACGTTGGCCAGCGGATCGGCGACGCCGTCCCCCGTCCAGTCGTACGCCGAGAGCGGCTCGTTCCACCAGGAGATCGTCAGCACCGTGGAGAACGGCGCCGGCCACAGCGGCGCGCCGTCCGCGCCGGACAGCATCCGCACGGTCAGCGCCCCGCTGGCCCGGTCGTAGTCCTGGAGCACCAGGTCCACCACGCCGTCGCCGTTGCGGTCGCCCGCGGGCAGGGCGTCGTGCCGCAGCTCGGTGTTCGACGACGGCGCCGGCCGGTCCCAGCGCGTGGCGCCGGCCGCGGTGACCGCCCGCAGCCGGTGGCCCGCCGTACGGGTGAGCACCTCGAGCGTGCCGTCGCGGTCGAGGTCGACGAGCGTCGGGAACGCCTCGCGCGGCCGCGACCAGTTCTCGGCGGGCGGCACGACCATCGTCGCGCCGGCCGGGTCGAGGCAGCGGACGGCGCCCCGCGAGTCGCGGATCAGCAGTTCCGGATCGCCGTCGCCCTCGAGGTCGGCGCCGACCGCCGTTCCCGTGAAGCCGTAGGCGCCGGTGTAGTAGCCGCCGATGCGCAGCCCGGCCTGCGCGCCGCCGGGCTCGTTGAGCGCCACCAGGCCGCGGCCGAGCACCACCAGGTAGCCGTCGTTGCGGGCCATCCCGACCTGGGGGCCCGCGCCGGGCTCCGTGATGTCGGCGAACGTCTGGTACGTCAGCGGCACGACGTCGGCCGGCAGCGCGTAGGAACCGACCGCCACGGGCGCCGGCCCGTCCGCGTCGTACGCGAACAGTTCGGCCACCTCGCCCGACGCGTTCGTCCGGACGAGCAGCAGCTCCGGTCGCGCGTCGCCGTCCGCGTCGAACGCCAGCGGCACGGAGGTCATCGACTGCCGGGCGAGGCGGGCCGGGTCGAGGACGTTGACCGGGGAGCGGCCGGCGAGCGTCCAGACGGGCAGGAGGAGGCTCCCGTCGAACCGCCAGGCCGACAGCTCGCCCGCGTTGTTGCGGGCCAGGATCTCCGGGGTGCCGTCGCCGGCCAGGTCGGCCAGGCCGAGCAGCGTGGCGTCGGGCAGGATGCCGAGCACGTCTCCGGTCGTCGCCCGGAGAACGTACAGCGTCGCGCGGCTCTCCGAGGCGACCCAGAACGAATCGACGTACTCGACCGTGCCGTCGCCGTCGAGGTCGGCGGCGCCGGCGTGGACGAACCGATGCTCGTCGCTCGCCGGGACGCCCACCCGCCGCTCCCACGACCGCACCAGCGTCCCCGCGCCGGCGTCCCAGTCGAAGACCATCACGCGCGGCACGTACGTCGTCGGGTCGGCCCAGGCCCAGACGACGCCGATCAGCTCGTCGGCGCCGTCCCCGTCGAGATCGACGACGTCGGTCATCATCCGGCCGCCCAGCGCCCCGACGCCGGCCGTCGCGGAGAGCCACCGCCCGTCGGCGCCGGAATAGACGTAGAGCCGCTGTCCCCCGACGGCGACGATCTCGGGCGCGCCGTCCCCGTCGAAATCCCCCACCGCGTCGTGCTCGCCGCAGCTCGTGTCCCGCCGCCCGCGCTCGAGCTGGAACAGCTCGACCGGCGCGTCCGCCCCGCCCGCGAACGAGAAGACGCGGGCCACGTCCCCCAGCGCTCCGGTGCCGCCGCATCCGACGTCGGTGACGTACAGGTCGTCCAGACCGTCGCCGTTGAAATCGGCGAGGCGCACGGCGCCGATCAGACCCCACAGGCCGGCGGCGGATTCCCATTCGATGCGGCCGTCACGCCCGCCGATCACGAACATCCGCGCGGCGCCCGCCCGCGCCACGACGTCCAGCTCGCCGTCGCCGTCGAGGTCCGCCACGCGGTGGATGCGCTCCAGTTCCAGCGGCTCGGTATCCCAGACCACGATGTCCGACGGGAGCTTGGCCACCAGCTTCCCGCCCGAGACGAACACCACCTCCGCTGCCCCGTCGCCGTTGATGTCGCCCGCCCAGTACTGGTCGGCGGCGAGGGTGCCGCCGAGGAAGGTGCGCCACAGGGGCGCGACGCGGTCCAGGGACGAGGCGCCCGGCGCGTAGGCCGTGCGGCGCGCGTCCCGCCGGGCCATCGGCCAGTCGGCCGCGGCGGGCGCGGCGCACAGGACGGCGACGGCCAGGATCAGGGTGCTGCGCTGCATCGGCTTCCCCCTTTCCGCCCGGCACGGGCATCCCGGGCGGCGCCGGGAACCGCCGCCCGTCGGGCGTGTCGACGCTAGCCGCGCCGGCCCGTGACCGCAAGGGGTCCGGCGGTGTAGGATGCGACCCGTGGCGACGAAGTGTCACGTCTGCGGGAAACCGGTCCAGAAGCCGCTGCAGATCCCGGTCTGCGGCGAGCCGAGCATCCGGATCACCGTCTGTTCGGCGCGCTGCCGCGACGAGTACGTCGCGGGGTACGTCGAGACGCGCGAGGGGAGGGCGGTGCGGATGCTCTCCCGGCCGCGCGGTCCCGGCCTCGTGCTCGCCGCCCTCTGGGGCGTGTACGGGCTGGTGCACCTGGCCGGCGGCCCCCTGGCGCGGCTGCTCTCCATTCCGCTCCTGCCCGCCCAGCCGGGCCCGGAGTTCTACAGCGGGGGCGCCGCCGCGCTGCTCGTGGCCTATGCCGTCGTCCGCGAGGCGCGCTTCGCCCGCTACTTCTCCGCCGGGCTGGCCGTCGTCGGATTGGTCTTCGCGGCGCTGGCGTTCGCCCGCAGCCGGCAGCCCGCTTTCGTGGCCGAGGCGTTGACGGTCTTTCCGGCCGCGCTGCTGCTGTCGCTGGGCGACCCGGGCCCCCGCCGCGCCCTCGGAGCGCTCGCCCTGTTCGCCGCTTGGCCGGCGGCCCTGATCGTGACCGCGATCACCGGTCTCAGCGCCCGCGCGGAGCGGGTCGAGCAGGTGGCGGCGGAGTCGTACCCGGAGCCGAGCTACGACGACGCGCGCAACGGCCTGCGCTTCTCCGTGCCCGACGGCTGGTACATCCTGCGCGAGAACAGCACGCTGCTGCCGCACGAAGGCGCGCTGTTCCGCGCCGTGCGGCCCGACGGCCACCTCTCCGCAACCGTGCACGACCGGCCCGAATGCGACCCGACGGACCCCGCGCAGCTCGACCGCGTGCTGCGCGGACTGTCGGCCGACGGCTCGAGCGTCGGCCTCGTCGGCGACCCGCGTCCCTTCCCCGTGGACTCGGCGCTCGGGGAGGGCCGCAGCTTCTTCGTCGGACGCCAGCAGCCCCAACCGGCGCTGTGGTACGTCGTCTTCCTTCCGTGGAGCCGGGGCCGGTGCCTCGAACTGCGCTGCGGCGGTTCCGCCGCCCACGAACGCCTGATCCGCACCGACTGCGTGCAGCTCGGGGCCCGCGGACTGGCGTCGCTCCCGGAGGCCGCCTCCGCGACCCGGACCGCGACGCCGTAGCGTCCGTGCGGCGGATGTGCCGCCGGAGCGTCGCGGCGCCCGGCCGGGGTCGTTTCCTTGACACCCGGACCTCCGCGGATCAGGCTTCACCCGGTTGCGGGGGAAGAGGAGGTCCCGGATGAGTCATCGGTTCGCGATTCGTTTCCTGTTCGGCTCGGCGTTCGCGGGGGCGCTTGCGCTGCGTTGCGACCCCGATCCGACGCCCGACACGACGCCGCCGACCGTCGTCGCCAGCACCCCCGCCGCGGGCGCCGTGGACGTCGATCGGACGACCGCGATCACGGTCACCTTCAGCGAGCCGGTCGACCCGGCCACGGTCACCGCCGCCGCCTTCACGCTCGAGGCGGAGGGTGCGCCGGTGTCCGGCGCCGTGACGCTCGATGCGGCCGGCCTCGTGGCGACGTTCGCGCCGGCGGCGCCGCTGGCGTGGTCGACCACGTACACGGCGACGGTTCACCCGACCGTCCGCGACCTGGCGGGCAACGCCCTGGACGCGGCCTACAGCTGGTTCTTCGTCACCGCCGTCGCGCCGGTGCCGGAGTGGGAACAGGTCGGGGGGCAGGTGAGCCCGGCCGACGCGGAGTCGGAGGACCCGATCGTGATGGCGATCGGCGGGCCGCCCGCGGTGGGCTACCGGCACGCCAGCTTCGAGGCGCGGCTGGCGTGGTTCGACGACACGACCCACGGCTGGGTCCACGAGATCGACCCCACCGGCGGGAACATCCACTCCTCGATCTACGGCACGCCGGGCTGGTGCAACGACGGCTCGCGCGTCTGGCTCGCCTACTCGCTGGCCGGGGATTCGGGGGCCGACGACGACACGTTCTACGACCGGGTGTTCGTGCAGGCCTGGAGCCCCAGCACCTGGACGCCGCAGAACGGCGGGGCCGAGCTGAGCACGGTGTGGAACGCCACGGTCGGCGGCGCCAACGCCTGGGAGCCCGCCATCGCCTGTCCGCCCGGCGGCGATCCGTACGTCGCCTGGGTCGAGGCGGACGTCGTTCCGGTCCCGGACACCGCCGACGGGCTGTGGGTGTCCCGCGTCCACGCCGCCTCCGCCGACCGCTCGCCGATGCTGAGCCGCATCCCGGACGACGCCGGGAGCTACGCCACGAACGTGCGCACCGTCGGCATCGCGGTCGATCCGGCCGGGGGAGCCGTCGTCGCGCAGTGGGAGTCCGACGAGACCGAGCAGTACCTGACGGAGCTGTACGTGTCGCGCTGGGACGGGACGAGCTTCACCCCGCTGGGCGGCGCCGTGACCGACGACTGGGACTACAACAACCTCTGCGTCCCGGCGCCGCTGGTGCTCGACGGCGAGGTGTACATCGCGTACTCGCGCGCCAACCCGGACGACTACACGAAGCACGTGTACGTCGCCCACTGGACCGGCGCGGCGTGGGAGCTGGTCGGCGGCGGCCCGGTCACCGCGCTCTCGGAGGCGGAGCACTACGATTCGAGCGATCCGCACCTGATCGCGGTCGAGGGCGAGTTGTGGGTGGCCTGGTCGGAGGAGGACACCGTCGCCGCGGCTTCGATCTTCGTGGCCCGCTGGGACGCCGGCGCGGCGCGCTGGACGCTGGAAGGGCGGCATCTCAACATCGAGGACGACCGGCCCGCCCACGACCCGACGCTGGCCTACGATGCCGATCGCGGGATCGTCTACTGCGCGTTCGAGGAACAGGTCGACGGCTGGCCGCAGATCTTCGTCGTCCGCCGCGCGCTCGAACCCTGACCGCGCGGCCGGTTCCGCTTGACCTCCGCGCCCGGAAGGGCACGATCCCGAAGCAGAGGAGGACCGCGACGATGCGAACTCGCCCGTGGATCGTGCTGGGACTGGTCCTGGCGGTGGCCGCCTGCAGAAAGAAGGGGGAGCCGGCGGAGGCGGTGCCGGACGTCCCGCCGCTGCCGCCGCCGCCGGCGCAGGTCGAGCCGGCGAGGGTGCCGGACGCCCCGCCCCTGCCGCCCCAACCGCCGCCGCAGGAGGACTCGATGGCGCTCAAGGTCCGACCCGACGTCGCCGATCGCCTGGCCCGCTACGCCAAGGTGCCGCTCGGCAGCGACCTGACCCGGCTCGGCGAGGCCGAGCGGGCGGTGTTGCACGAGTTGCGCAAGGCCGCCGACATCATGGGCGAGCTGGCGTTCGTCCAGACCTGGTCCGGCAATCCGACGCTGCGCGACCGCCTGGCCAAGGTCTCCGGTCCCGAGTGGGATCCGGCGAAGGAACTGTTCGCCAAGATGGGCGGGCCGTGGGACCGCCAGGACGACTACCTCCCCTTCCTCGGCGAGATGCCCCATCCCAAGGGCTCGAACTTCTACCCCGAGGACCTGACGGTGGAGGAGTTCGAATCCTGGATGGCGGCGCACCCCGACCAGGCCGCGGCGTTCAAGGGGTTCTTCACCGTGATCCGGCGCGAGGGCGGTGGACTGGTCGCCGTCCCCTACGCCGAGGCCTACAAGCCGCAGCTCGAGCAGGCCGCGCAGATCCTGCGGGACGCGGCGGCGAAGCTCCCGGCCGAGCGGTTCGCGACGCTCCAGGCCTACCTCCGCGCGCGCGCCGACGCCTTCCTGTCCAACGACTACTACGAGAGCGACCTCGCCTGGCTCGACCTCGACGGGCCGCTCGAAGTCGTCCTCGGCCCCTACGAAACCTACGACGACGGCCTGTTCGGCTACAAGGCCAGCTTCGAGGCGTTCCTGTGCGTGGTCGACCCGGCGGAGAGCGAGAAGCTGGCGAAGTACACCGGCGAGGTCGCCTGGCTGGAGAGCCGGCTGCCGATCCCGGACGAGCACAAGAACCCGAACCGCGGGTCCACCGTGCCGATCCAGGTGGTGGACCAGGTCTACGCCGCGGGCCAGGCCGGCGTGATGACGATCGCCTTCAACCTGCCCAACGACGAGCGGGTGCGGGAGGCGAAGGGGTTCAAGAACGTCCTGATGCGCAACGTGATGCTGGCGAAGTACGACGCGATCCTGGTGCCGATCGCCGAACGCGTGCTGCCGCCGGAGATGGCGATGAGCCTGTCGCCCGAGGCGTTCGTGGACTTCGTGCTGTTCCACGAGATCTCGCACGGCCTGGGCCCGGGCAAGATCCGGAAGAACGGCGCGGAAACCGAGGTGCGGGCCGAGCTGCGCGAGCTCTACCCGACGCTCGAGGAGGCCAAGGCCGACATCCTCTCGCTCTACAACCAGCAGCAGCTCGCCGAGAAGGGGGTGATGGACGCGGCGCTGCTCCGGACCGTGCCGCAGACTTTCGTGGCCGGCATCTTCCGCACCGCGCGCTTCGGCATCTCCGAAGCGCACGGCCAGGGGGTCCTGCTCCAGGTCAACTACCTGATGGAGAAGGGCGGCATCGCCGTGACCGAGGACGGCAAGTTCACGCCGGTCGCCGACCGCTTCTGGCCCGCCGTCCGCGACCTGGCCCACGACCTGCTGATGATCCAGGCGACCGGCGACTACGAGGCCGGCAAGGCGTTCGTCGAGCGGTACGGCCGGCAGGTCCCGCCGGCGATGCTCCCGCTGATCGAGAGCCTCGGCGCGGGCCTCCCCGTCGACATCACGCCGATCTACGCCGATTTCTGACGGCGCTCCGGCGCGCCGGCCGATCGTCCCGACCGCGCGCTCACAGCCCGCTGAACTGCACCCCCTCGAACACCAGGCTCGGCACGCGCAGCGTGCCGTACGGCCACGGATCGTCGCCCGCCTCGACCAGGGACTTCCAGAACTCCTTGTGGTTGCCCGCGATGTTCATCTCGGCCACCGCGTGCGTCGGCCGCCCGTTCTCGATCCGCGTGCCGTAGATCCCCGTCGAGAAGTCGCCGGTCGTCGCGTTCGAGTTTCCGCCGAGGAAGCCGCGCACCAGGATGCCGTCCCGAATCCCGGCCACCAGTTCCTCGAGGCTGCGGTCGCCGGGCGGCACGACGAGGTTCGAGCGGCCGCCGGTCGTCGGCGGCAGCGAGAGCTTCTTCGCGTAGTAGGTGTCGAGGTAGAAGTTGCGGAACACCCCCGCCTCGAACAGCGGCATCGGCTTCGCCGCAATGCCCTCGCCGTCGAACAGCCGCGACCCGAACCCGCCGGGGATCAGCGGGTCGTCGAGCAGGGTGAGCCGCGGCGAGCCGAACGGCCGGCCGACGGCGCCGTCGAGGAACGACTGCTTCTGTTGCAGAGCGCGCCCCGAGGCCGCCGCCAGGAGATAGCCGAGGAGCCGGCCGACGGCGCGGTTCTCGACCACCAGCGTCCGCCGCGCCGACTCGATCTTGCGGGCCCCCAGGCGCAACAGGCCGTACTCGGCGGCGCGACGTCCCACCGACTCGGCGGCCGGCAGGTCCGCTCGCCGGCGCGCGGCGACGTCGTAGTCGCCCGACGGCCGCTTGTCCCCTTCGTCCTGCAACGACACCTCCCCCCATCCGGCGAAGGTGCTCGTGCGTTGCGACCCCTCGAAGCCGTTCGAGTGCACCTGGTACAGCTCGCCCTCCTGGTCCTGCCAGGTGGTCTCGGCCTGGATGGCCTTGCCGGCGGCGGTTTCCAGCGCCGCGGCCTCCATCGCCGCGGCGTACGCCTTCCGCTCCTCCGTCGTCACGCCGGCGACCGCCGGGTCGAACAACGCCAGATCGACCTCCGGACGGCCCTCGTACAGCGCCGGGTCCGGCATCGCGCGATAGGGATCCGGAGTCATCGCCCGGCACATCGCGACGGCCGCATCGAGGAAGCGGTCGAGGGCGTCGGGGCGCAGGTCGTTCGTGCCGCAGCTCGTGTAGCGCCCGTCGAGGTAGAGGTGGAGGGTGACGCCGAGGCGCGCGGACTCCTGGATCGTGTCGACGCGGCCCTTGCGCCAGGTGACCGTGACGGTGCGCGAGCGTCCGGTGGCGACGCGCACGTCGGGGACGCCGCGCCGCCGCGCGCCGTCCAGCAGTCGTCCCGCGACCTCCCGCAACCGATCGTCGCCGCTCATCGCCGCACCCCGCCCACGTTGATCGCCGAAACCTTGACCGTCGGCAGCCCCAACCCGACCGGCACGGACTGGCCGTCCTTGCCGCAGGTCCAGGTGCCGCCGTCCAGCTCCCGGTCGCCCGCGACCATCTCGATCTTCGACAGGCTGTCCGGTCCGTTGCCGATCAGGTTCACGTCCTTCACCGGCGCCGTCAGCTTGCCGTCCTCGATCAGGTAGCCCGTCTTGACGTAGAAGCTGTAGTCGCCCGCCCCGATCGTGACCTCGCCGTTGGAGAAATCGACCGCGTACAGGCCGCGCGACACGGAGGCGAGCACCTCGGCCGGGTCGTGCGGCCCGGCCTCCATGAACGTGACCCGCATCCGCGGCAGCGGCGGGAAGCGGAAGTCCTCGCGCCGCCCGTTGCCGGTCGGCTCGACGCCGTAATGCCGCGCGCTGATCCGGTCGTGGAGGTACGAGACGAGCCGGCCGTTTTCCACGAGCACCGTGCGCCGTCCCGGCGTCCCCTCGTCATCCACCGCCAGCGCCCCGCGGTCCTCCTGTTCCAGGCCGCTGTCCACGATCGTGACGAACTCGCGGGCGACCGGACGGCCCATCCTCGAGGCGAAGATCGAGATCCCCTTGCGGTTGAAGTCGGCCTCGAACCCGTGCCCCATCGCCTCGTGGAGCAGGATCCCCGACGTCGCCGGCGCCAGCACCACCGGCATTTCGCCCGGCGGCGGCGTCACCGCGTCGAACAGGAGCAGCGTCCGCCGCACCGCCTCCGTCGCGATGCGGTCCAGCAGCTCCGGGGTGTAGAAGTCGGGGCCGCGGCGCCGGCTGCGCGAGAACCAGTTCGACTCGCGCCGGCCGTTCTTCTCGGCCGTGCAGGTGGCGTACAGGTAGGTCATCGGCCGGCGCTCCTCCGCCAGCACGCCGTCCGAGTTCGCGATCAGCACGACGTCGTCCTCGGCGCGGAAGCGGACCGAGGCCTTGATCACCGCCGGGTCGCCCGCCGCGACCTGCCGGCCGACCCGGTCGACCATCGCCAGCTTGTCGCCCGGCGCGACGGGCAGCCAGAGCGGCTCCTGCGGATAGCGGGGTTCCGGCGCGATCCGCTCCAGACGCTCGGGCCCCGCGCCGGCCCCGGCGGCCGCGATCGCCGCGGCGGTGCGCGCCGCCGCGCGCAGCGCCTCCGGCGTCAACTCCTCGGCGAAGGCGTACCCCGTCTGGTCTCCCTGCAGCACGCGCACGCCGGCGCCGAGGTCGACCCGCACGTTCGCGTCGATCACCTGCCCGTCCTCGAACACGATGCTGTCCGCCGTCTTGTGCTGCAGGAACACCTCGGCGTAGTCGCCCCCGCGGGACAGCCCGTCCGCGATCGTGCGCCGCAGCGTCGCCTCGTCGATCCCGAAGTTCTCGACGAAGTAGCCGGTCTCCCGCGCCGGCGTCGCGACGTCCGCCGCGGGCGGCGGCGCCGCCGCGACCTCCGCCCGACCCGCCTCGGTCTCCGCCGGCCGGGACTTCCGGCATCCCCCGAGCAGCGGGAGCCCGGCCGCACCGGCCACCCCCGCCGCGGTCAACTCCAGGAACTTCCTCCGTCCCATCGGCTTCATCGCACCTCGCTCCCTCCCCGGCCCGTCGCCGCGGCCTTCCGCACCATCTCGCCGATCGCGCTCCAGTAGGTCCGCCCGCCGTAGGCCATGATCGAGTTGTGGTCCGCCCCCTCGATCGTCACCAGCCGCTTGTCCGCCGCACCGCACGCCGCGAAGTTCAGCTCCGCGTCCTCGTACGGAATGATCCGATCCTCGTCCGCGTGCAGGATCAAGGTCGGGATCCGGACCCGCCGCATCCCGTCGCGGTTCGAGAACCCGTCGGCCTCGGTGAGCCCGAGCCGGGCCACCGGGACGCCAACCAGGGCCAGCAGCGGCAGCGTGCGCGCGAAACCGCTCTCCACGATCAACCCGGCCAGCTCGTCGCCCCGCGTGGCCGCGAGGTGGATCGCGGGGGCCGAGCCGAGCGACCGGCCGAGCACCACGACGGGCGGAACGCCGTCCGGCGCCAGCTCGGCGCGCACGTAGTCGAGCACCCGGTCGGCGTCGCCGATCAGCGCCGACGGCAGCGGGTCGCCGCCCGAGCGGCCGTAGCCGCGGTAGTCGACGACGAACAACGACGCGCCCAGCTCGCGGTAGGCCCCGGCGACGTCGTCGTAGTCAGCCACGATCTCGCCGTTGCCGTGGAACAGCAGCACGATCGGGGCGCCCGGCGCCGCGGGGTGCAGCCGCGCGTGCAGGGTCACGCCCTGCGCCACCGGGATCGAGCAGTCGCGGCTGCCCGGCGGGGGGGGCGTGCCGGGGTCGGGGCGCGGGAAGAAGATCCGTTCGGCGACGAGCGGCTGGTCGAGTCGTTCCAGGGCGGCGGCCATGGCGGCACGGTATCCGTCCGGGTCGGCGGACGCAACCGCATCGTCCGCCGTCGTCCCGGGCTCGACCCGCGGCGTCCGGCAGGCCGCCAGGGCCGCGCAGGCCGCCAGCAGCGCGTTCCACCGAATCCGACCGCGCATCGAACCTCCTTCGTCGCGGGCCGCCCGCGCCCTCCGCCGGGACGCCTATGCGTCCGGCCCCGCGAACCGCGGCCGCGACCTCGCATAGCGCGGCACGTCGGGGTCGCCGCGCTGCGCCCGTTCCTGGAACTCGAGCTGCATCCGGATCATCGCGCGAAACGGCTCGAGCAGCCCGTCGAAGCGCGGGTCGGGCCCCTCGAGCGCCCGCAGCGCGAGCCGCACCGCCTCGACGGTCGACACGTACTCCGGCCGCGGCTGCGACCGGATCCGGTACTCGCTCGGCGCCGGCGGCTCCAGCCGCACGCGCGGCAGCGCCTGGAGCCGCGGGTTCGCCCGCAGCAGCGCCCGCGACGTGCGCCAGGTGCCGTCGAGCACGACCAGCGTTCGCGGCACGTCGCGCGGCAGGCTCTCGATCGGCTGCGCCGCCGGACCCGGATACAGCAGCACGGCCGGCGCCCGGGGGTCGTCCAGCCGCCGGGCGACGGCCGCAACCCCCTCGAAACGGACGCCGACGTGCAGTTCGGACCCCTCGAGCGTCAGGTGCGCCATGCGCGCCGAACCGATCGGCTTGGTGCGCTCCCGCGGGTGCTGGAGGATCACGACCCGCGTGCGGGGCCGGAACGGACGCAGCCACGCGCACCAGCAAACCACCGCCGGCCGCCCGCAGCGCGGACACTCCGCGCGGAAGCGGGCGGTCGTCTCGAGTCCGGGCCACATGCTCGGGAGTATAGCCGCCGGTCCGGGGCGTGCGGCAACCGCTTCGAACCGTCGGCGCATTGCGGGATCGACCGGTCCGTCCTATGCTTCGACCCGGCGCGCAACACGCGGCGCTCGCGAGAGGAGGAGAACATGCGACCGATCTGCATCTGGACGATCTCGGTGGCGTGCGCCGCAGCCGGAGCTCTCGGCTGCGGCGACGACGACTCGGGCACCGACGTCGTGGACGTGGGCGGCGACACGGACACGGGCGGGGAGATCGCGGCCGACGGGGACGCCGACGCCGACGCCGATGCGGACGCGGATGCGGACGCCGGCGCCGACGCGGATGCCGACGGCGATTCCGGGACCCCGGCGGGCAAGGTGATCGATCACAACTGCACCGACCTGTCCCGCATCCCTTCCTCGGCGATCGATGCCGCCAAGTCCACGCTGCACGTCGTCTACCAGCACACCTCGCACGGCAGCCAGCTGATCACCGGGATGGACGCGCTCCAGGCCTTCCCCGAACTGCCGGCGGGACGGTACCGCTGGAGCGACGACGGGTCCGACTCCACCGCCCTCGACCTCGACGACTACGGCATCCCCGCCGACGCCCCGGACCTGAGCCAGGGCGACTGGGTCGACGAGAACGGCGACACGCCGTGGGTCGTCGGAACGCGCGCGCTCCTCGACGACCCGGCCAACGCGCACGTCAACGTCGTGATCTGGTCGTGGTGCAGCATCAACGGGCACGACGCCCAGCGCTACGTCGACAACATGGAGAAGCTGATCGCCGAATACCCCGACGTGACGTTCGTCTTCATGACCGGACACTCGGAGGGCGAAGGCGAGGACCTGACCGAGAACGGGATCCACTACAACAACGAGCTGATCCGGCGGCACTGCCGCGAGCACGACCGGTGGCTGTTCGACTTCGCCGACATCGAGGCCCACAACCCGGACGGCGAGTACTTCTGGGACCGCGGCCTGCGGGACAACCTCGACTACGACGGCGGGAACTGGGCCGTCGAGTGGATCGCGGCCAACCCGACGTCGGAGCTGGCCCGGCTCACCACCGGAGAGGGCGTCGATGGCTACGACGGCTGCACCGGCTGCGCCCACTCCGACTCGCCCCCCGAAGCCAACCTCAACTGCGTGCTCAAGGGGCGCGGCGCTTGGTGGCTGTTCGCGCGGATCGCCGGGTGGAGCGGCGAGTAGGCCGCGGCGGGACCGGCGGCCGATGCCCGGGGCGAAGGCTCGCGCGACCTGCGTCCTGTCCGCGACCGCGCTTGCCCTCGCCGGCTGCCCGGCGGACCGCTCGACGACTCCCGCCCCCGCCGGCGACCCCGGCGCGGAGCCGGCTGCGAGGACCGCTGTGGGCGTGATCGCCCACCGCGGCGCGAGCGCTTACGCTCCGGAGAACACGCTGGCCGCCTTCCGGCAGGCCCGCGACCTCGGCGCCGACTGGTTCGAACTCGACTGCACGCTGTCGGCCGACGGCCACGTCGTCGTGATCCACGACGACACGCTCGACCGCACCACCTCCGGGCACGGCCCGGTCGAGGCGCTCCCGCTCGCCGAGTTGCAGCGACTCGACGCGGGCGGCTGGTTCGGCCCGGAGTTCGCCGGCGAGCCGATCCCGTCGCTGGACGCGGCGCTGGCGCTGGGCGACGAGACGACCGGGGTCTACGTCGAGGTGAAGCGCTGCCCCGGCGACGAGTCGCTCGAGGCCGAACTGCTCGCCCGGCTCGGTGGCGGGCGCGCGCTGCCCGAGCCCGCCGTCGCCGCCGCGATCCTCGAACGGGTCGAGGCGAGCGGGACGCGCAACCTGGCCCGGGCGCGCGCGGTGCTGCGGCAGATCCACCGGCGGGAAAGCGCCGGCCCGGTCGTGCTGCAGTCGTTCTCGCCGGTGATCTGCGCGGTGGCCGCGGTCGAGGCGCCGGAGGTGCGCGTCGAACTGCTGGCGCGGGTCGCGCCGGACGACGAGGCCGGGTGGGAGACCGCGCTGCGCTGGGTCCGCGGACTCGGTCTCGCCGGCCTCAACCTCGAGGCCGCGGGCGTCACGCCGCAGCGGGTGGCGGAGATCCACGCGCTGGGACGGACGACCGCGGTCTGGACGGTCGACGAGCCGGCGGAACTGGAACGGGTGGTCGACGCCGGCGTCGACGCGGTGATCACCAACCGGCCGGACGTCGTGCGCGCCTGGCTGGAACGGCACCGCTGACCGGGCCGGCGACGCGCCGCGGCGCCCCGGCGCGGGGCTTCCCTATGGCTTCCGCACGCCCCTGCGTCGCGGGGCGGAACCGCTGCGGTCGGCCGGAAGCGCCCGCTTCGCCGCCGGACGACCTTCGGCCAGGGCCAACGCCAACTCGCGCAGTTCGGGCGTCTCGAGCGACTCGGCGACGGCGCGGAGTCCGGGGTAGGCCTCCCGCGCCGACCCGGGAGCGGGCGCGGCGTCGCCGCGCAGCTCGGGGTTGACGCCGACGCGGATCTCGAGCGTCCGGACGGCATCGCCCAGCTCGCGGCGCAGCCGGCGCACGATCTCGGCGGCGCGGAGCTGGAGTTCGTTGCGCCAGGTCGGACTCGTCACCTGCACGACGAGCTTGCCGTCGAGGAGGCGCAGCGGGCGGGCCACCTGCGCCACGCGCGGCCCCACGGCGCGCGACCAGGCGGCGCCGACCTCCAGGGCGCGTTCGGCCCGCGGCCGGCGGAACAGCTCCTCCAGCATGCGGCGCAGGTCGCCGCCGACGCGCTGCGGTGGACCGCCCCGCCGCTCCGCCGGCACGTCGTCGGGGTCGCGGGTCGGACGCCCGCCGCTGTCGTTGCGCTCCGTCATCGTCCGACCCCCGGGACCGGCTACTCCCGCCGGTAGGTGCCGGTGAGCACGGCCGTGCCGAGCACGTGGCCGTCGATCGCCGCGAGCAACTGCTCCTTGGTGGCGCCGGGGGGCAGGTTGACCGTCGTGTCGAGGGCGTAGAGCGTGAACACGTAGCGGTGCGGCGCGCCGGGCGGCGGGAACGGTCCGCCCCAGCCCCGCTCGCCCCACGAGTTCGTCCCGGGCACGAAGCGCAGGACGGAGTCGACGGCCGCGTCCCGCAGCACCATCGCCTCGGGCGTGGCGTCGACGGGGATGTTGTACAGCACGTCGTGGACCCACGGCTCCGGTCGCGGCGCGTCGGGGTCGTCCACGATCAGCGCCAGTTCGACCGTCCCCGGCGGAAGGTTGGACCAGGCCAGCCGGGGCGGCCGGTTCTCGCCCTCGCCGGTGTAGGCGTGGACGCGGGGGATCGGCTGGCCGTCGGCGAAGTCCGGGCTGGTGAGCGTCATCCGGGCGGTCGCGGGCGTGCCGGCCGCCTCCCCCGGGCTCGCCGTGTCGGCGGCCCCGGTCCCGCTCGCGCTCCGGCGGCAACCCGGGGCCCCCGCCGCCGCGACCGCCACCAGCGCGGCGAGAGCCGCCGCGGCCCGCAGGCCGCGCACCCTCCGACTCGTTCCCGCTGCCGCGTCTCGTCGCATCATGCCCTCCCTGGCCGTCCTCCTATCCGCTTCTTCCGCCCCGCGCAATCCCCCTCTTCCCTCCCCCGGGCCGCGTGCGATACTGCGGGCCGTGGAGCGTTTTCGACTGGCCGGTCCGCTCCGGCCCGCCGGCGATCAGCCGCAGGCGATCGAGGCGCTGGCGGCGGGCGTGGAACGCGGCGAGCCCGCGCAGGTGCTGCTGGGCATCACCGGCTCCGGCAAGACGTTCACGATCGCCAACCTGATCGAACGGGTGCAGCGGCCGACGCTGGTGATCGCCCACAACAAGACCCTGGCGGCGCAACTCTACCAGGAGTTCCGCGAGCTGTTCCCCGACAACGCGGTGGAGTACTTCGTCAGCTACTACGACTACTACCAGCCCGAGGCGTACATCCCGACGACGGACACGTACATCGAGAAGGATGCGACGGTGAACGAGCGGATCGACCGGCTGCGGCACGCCGCCACCCGGTCCGTGCTCACCCGCCGCGACACGCTGGTCGTGGCGAGCGTCTCCTGCATCTACGGGATCGGTTCGAAGACCTGGTACGACGGCCTGCTCCTGCGGTTCGCGGTGGGGGACGAGATCGACCGCGAGGTGCTGCTGCGGCGGCTGGTCGAGGTGCGGTACGAGCGGAACGACGTCGATTTCCACCGCGGGACGTTCCGCGTGCGCGGCGAGGTGGTCGAGGTGTTTCCGGCGTACGAGGAGGACCGGGCGGTGCGGATCGAGCTGTGGGGCGACCGCATCGAGCGCCTGTCCGAGATCGATCCGCTCCGCGGCCGGACGCTGCGGACGATGGAACGGACCGCGATCCACCCGAACAGCCACTACGTCGTCCCCGCCGCGGAGATGAAGCGCGCCCTCCAGCGGATCCGCGAGGAACTGAGGGAACGCCTGGCCGAACTGCGCGCCGGCGGCCGGCTGCTCGAAGCCGAACGGCTCGAACAGCGGACGAACTACGACCTGGAGATGCTCGAGGTCGCCGGCTTCTGCACCGGCATCGAGAACTACTCGCGGCACCTCACCGGCCGCGCGGCGGGCGAACCGCCCGCGACGCTGGTCGACTACTTCCCGCCGGACGCGCTGACGATTGTCGACGAGAGCCACCAGACGATCCCGCAACTCCAGGCGATGTACCGCGGCGACCGGAACCGCAAGGAGGTGCTGGTGGAGTTCGGCTTCCGCCTCCCCAGCGCGCTCGACAACCGGCCGCTGCGCTTCGAGGAATGGGAGAGCCGGGTGGGACAGGTCGTGTTCGTGTCGGCGACGCCCGGCGACTACGAACTGCGGCGCACCGGCGGGGTGGTCGTGGAACAGGTGATCCGCCCGACCGGTTTGATGGACCCGGAGATCGAACTGCGGCCCGCGACGGGACAGGTCGAGGACCTCGTCGAACAGGTGCGGGCGCGGGTCGAAGGGGGCGACCGGGTGCTGGTCACGACGCTGACCAAGCGGCTCGCCGAGGATTTGACGGAGTACCTGGGGGAGATCGGCATCCGCGCCCGCTACATGCACTCCGACATCGATACGCTGGAGCGCGTCCAGATCCTCCGCGAACTGCGCCAGGGCGCGTTCGACGTGCTGGTCGGCATCAACCTGCTGCGCGAAGGCCTCGACCTGCCCGAAGTGTCGCTCGTCGCCATCCTCGACGCCGACAAGGAAGGCTTCCTCCGCTCGACCCGCTCCCTGATCCAGACCTGCGGCCGCGCCGCCCGGAACGTCCGCGGCAAGGTGATCCTGTACGCCGACGCGGCGACGCCCGCGATCCGCGAGACGATGGTCGAGACCGAGCGCCGGCGGAGGTTGCAGGCCGAGTACAACGCGCGGCACGGGATCGTGCCCGAGACGATCCGCAAGGCGATCCGGGACATGACCCCCGGCTCGGCCGCCCGCGACTACCTCGACCTCGCCGCTCCGCCCGTCGAGCCGTCGGAGGCGGGGGAGGGCGGCGTCGCCTACGCCTCCCGGGACGAGCAGATCGCGGCGCTGCGGGCCGAGATGTTCCTGGCGGCCGAGAAGCTCGAGTTCGAGCGGGCGGCGGCGCTGCGCGACCGCATCGCGGCG
>JAAZOP010000498.1 GCA_012797735.1 Myxococcales bacterium | reverse complement strand
CCGCTGAGGAACAGGCGGTCCCCGGGGCGCGCGCCGCAGCGCCGCAGCGGCGCGGAGTCGGTCTCGCCGAGCAGCGCGACGTGGAGGGCCAGGTCGCGCGCCCGGGTCAGGTTGCCGCCCGCGACGACGGCGCCGGCGGCGTCGGCCGCGGCGGCGACACCCTCGACCAGATCCTCCACCCACTCCGCCGCGGTGTCTTCCGGGAGGGCCAGCGACAGCAGCAGCCAGCGCGGCCGGCCGCCCATCGCCGCGACGTCCGAGACGTTGGCGGCGACGGCGCGCCAGCCGACGTCGCGCGCGGGCTCCGCCGCCGGATCGAAGTGGACGCCCGCGACGAGCGCGTCGGTGGTGAGGAGCATCCGGCGGCCGCCGCCGAGCCGCACGGCGGCGGCGTCGTCGCCGGGGCCGACCTCGAGCGCCGCGTCGCGCCGGTCGATCCGCCGCCGGATCCGTTCGATCAGCGCGAACTCGTCGATCATCCCTCCGCTCCGGGCGGCAGCGGCAGCAGCAGCCGGAAGACCGACCCCTGCCCCGGCCGGCTTTCGACCCGGATCTCGCCCCCGTGCGCCCGGGCGAACTGCTGGGCCAGGGCCAGGCCGATGCCGAGCCCGCCGTGCGACCGCGTCGCCGAGCCATCGACCTGGTAGAACGCCTCGAAGATCCGGTCCAGCTCGGGCTCCGGGATGCCCGGGCCGGCGTCGTGGATCCCCACCTGCACGTAGCGTCGCGTGGGGGCCAGCAGCACGAAGCCGACCTCCGAATCCTCGTCCATCTCCGGCTCGGTCAACCCGACTTCGATCTCCACCGCACCCGACGGCGGCGAGAACTTGATCGCGTTGTCCAGCAGGTGGACGAGCGCCTTCTCGATCACGTCCGGGTCGGCCTCGACCGGCGGCACGACGTCGCCCGCCCGGAGCTGGACGCGCACGTCCTTGCGCGACGCCTGGGCCAGCGCCTTGTCGGCCGCTTCGCGGCAGAGCCGTCGCATGTCCAGCGGCCGGCGTTGCAGCGCGATCCGGCTCGCGTCCAGGGTCGCGACGTCGAGGATCGCCGAGATCATGCGCAACAGCGCCTCGCCCTTCTCCAGCACGGTCGCCAGGAACCGTCGCTGTTCCTCGTTGAGCGGTCCGGCGAGGCCCTGGGACAGCATCTCGGTGTAGCCGATGATCGAAGTCAACGGCGTCCGCAGCTCGTGGCTCACGGTCGACAGGAAGTTCGACTTCAGACGGTCCAGCTCCTGCAGCCGCTCGGCCGTCTCCCGGAGCTGCCGGTTCTTCTCCGCCACCTCGCGGTACGACTCCTCGATCGCCGCGTGGTGCGCGTCCGAGGTCAGGAGCGCGCGCTGGCCGCCCCGCAGCAGCAGGTCGAGGATGCGCTGGAACGCGGCGACGATGCGGTCGAGGGTTTCGCGGTCGATGCGGCGCAACGAGCCGGACAGGGCGGCGAGACGGGCGGCCTCCAGCCCGGTCGCCGGCCCCGCGAGGCCGGGCGGCACGGGCGACGGGCCGGGACCCACGAACGGTCCGTACACGACCCGACCCATCTCGTCCCCTTCGAAGACCACGGGCGACGCCAGGTAGGTGCATCCTCCGAAGCAGCGCGCCGTGGCCGGGCCCTCCGCCGTCTCCCCGAGGTGCGCGAGCCGCGCGCGGAACTGCTTGCACTGCCGCCGTCCCTCCGGAGACTCGCGCAGGTAGGCACAGTAGGCCACTTCCGGGGCGGTCTCGGCGAGCAGCGTGCCGTCGGAGGCGTAGACCCGCATGCCCAGCCCGAAGAGCTCGCAGAACGACGCGCAGATCCGCTCGAGCGCCCCGGGCTCCACGAGCTCGGCCAGCCCGAGCGTCCGGTCGAGGGACATCGGTCACCCTCCGCGCGGCCCGCCGGGCGGACCGGCGGTGACGTCGCGCACCAGTCCTTTCGGCAGCCCCAGGAGACTGGTGACGCGCAACAGGAGCTGGCGCGAATCGAGACCGAACCGTTCGTCGAGATGGTGCTCCTCCTGCAGCCGGTTCCAGGTGAGCTGCAGCAGGCCGAGGAACGTCTCCAGCACGCCCTTGCCCTCGCTGGCGATCGACTTGAACACCGGCTCCCGTCCCCGGCGCGCCAGCTCGTCGATCTCGTCGTCGGGGCGGATGTCCGGAAGGTCGCGCTTGTTGAACTGGATCACCAGGGGCATGCGGCGCAGGTCGAGGCCGTTGACGTGCAGGTTCTCGGCCAGATTCTGGAAGCTCTCCGCGTTGGAGGCGATCTCGGACCGGCGGCTGTCCGCGATGAAGGCGACGCCGTCGGCCGCCTGCAACACGAGCCGTCGGGTCGCGTTGTGACAGACCTGACCCGGCACCGTGTACAGTTTCAGCTTGAGCTTCAGCCCGCCCGCCGCTTCGATCCGCAACGGCAGGAGGTCGAAGAACAGCGTGCGGTCGTCGCGCGTCTCGAGGGACATGAGGCGTCCGGCGGACTCGTCCGGCAGCACCCGGTGCAGCGCCTGCAGGTTGGTGGTCTTCCCCGACAGCGCCGGCCCGTAGTAGACGAGCTTCAGCGCGATCTCCCGCCGGGCGATGTCGACCTGCATCGGGCCGGACTCCTCGGGGCCGCCCCCGCTGGCGGGAAGCGGGCGCCGCCAAGCATGAACTGCCGGCCCAGGCGGGTCAAGGCGCCCGCGGGCCAGCCTCCGAAAACGAAGACGCGGACCCGGCTTCGGGCCGAGTCCGCGTCTTGCTTCGTAGCGGGGCCTGGATTTGAACCAGGGACCTTCGGGTTATGAGCCCGACGAGCTACCAGGCTGCTCCACCCCGCACCGACCGTCGTCTCCCCCGGTTCGAACGGCGGGCGGAATATCTCATCCCCCTCCGGGGGTGTCAACACCCGACTGCGGTGGGCTGGTGGCAACTCCCCTTGACACGCCGCGGCGCGGGGCAGGAGACTGTGATCCGGCGACGCGTTGCAGAAGCCGACGCGCCCCAGAGGAAAGCGGGGATGGGATTCAAGAGGGCACCGAAGAAGACGATGACGACAGCGACCAGACGTTCGACATCCAAACCGCGCACGAAGACGCCGCGAGCCGCCGCACGCCCGGCGGCCCGGAAGCCGGCAGCCCGGCCAGCCGGCACCGGCGAGCGCAAGGCGGCGCCGGCGACCCAGCGCTCCCCCCAGGTCAAGCTGCTCGACGACGACAACGGCCCGCAGGACTCCGGCGCCCGCCGCCTGTCCCGGGCCGAGATCAAGGAGATGCGCCAGATCCTGGAGGCGCGCCGGGCCGAGGTGATCGGCAACGCGCAGAAGACTCTCGGCGAAGGCATCCAGCTCGACGCGGCCGAACTGCCCGACGACATGGACCTGGCCTCCAGCGAGTACCTCCAGTATTTCAACCTGCGCCTGCGCGGCCGCGAGAAGACGTACCTGGAGAAGATCGAGCGCGCGCTGGCCCGCATCGAGGACGGCACCTTCGGCCTGTGCGACGAGTGCGGCGAGCCGATCGGCATCGAGCGGCTGCGCGTGCGCCCCGAGGCGACCCTGTGCATCCGGTGCAAGGAAGCGCAGGAGCGCGAGGAACAGCAGTTCGGCTGAGCCTACGCGACGGCGTCGAGCAACGCTTCGCGCGAGGTCGCGCCGCGACCGGCGCGGCGGTGCGTGCGTCGTCCGTCCGACAAGCGGACGTCCGCCCGCACCTCGCCGTGGCGCCGGACGAACCGGACCCGGACGACCGCCTCGAGCGGCACGGTTTCGGGCAGGGCCCGCGCCCGCTCGCCGATTGCTTCGAGGATGTCGAGAATCTGCATCGCGTCACCTCCGCCGCAACGCCGTTGCGCGTGGCATGCCAGGGCGTGCCCCGGCGTCGGCGCGAACGGCAACGCCGCGGAATTCCGCGACGGGGGTCCGGTCGCCGGCACGTCCGGCCGGCCCGGCGCGGCGCCGCGCGTGACGACGTGGCAACGGTCACCGTAACGCGGGCGACCGCCGACTGTCAGGCTGACACTTCGGAACGTACACCCGGGGGGGACCGCCCGGCCGCACATCTGCCGGAATCCGGCGGCTTCCCAGCCGCGGCCTCTGCGTCCCCCCCGGACCCCCCGCGCATCGGCTCGGGCGCGACCCTCGCCGACGCGCCACTCGTTCCCTGGCCGGCCGTGCTGGAGGCCGTGAACGGGTACCAGGCAGCGTAGCCGTTCACCCGGGGGGGACCGCCCGGCCGCACATCTACCGGAATCCGGCAGCTTCCCAGGCGCGGCCTCTGCGTCCCCCCCGGACCCCCCGCGCATCGGCTCGGGCGCAGCCCTCGCCGACGCGCCACTCGTTCTCTGGCCGGCCGTGCTGGAGGCCGTGTACGGGTACTTCGGAACGTACCGTTCGAGGAATGCCCGCGTCGCGCGCTGCGCGCGGCGGGCCGCAGGCTATCGAAGCGGGGTGCCGCAGCCGCCGCAGAACTTGGCGCCGGCCACCGCCTCGGCCCCGCAGTTCTGGCAGAACTTCTTGGCCGGAGCGGGCGGGGCGAGCGGCTTGCCGCACTCGGAGCAGAACTTGCCGGGGGCGGTCATCGCCCCGCAAGCGGCGCACTTGACCTGCGGCCCCGCGCCCTGGGGCACGCCCGGCTGGCCCGGGGGCGCCTGCGGAGTTCCCTGCGGGTAGCCGGCCTGCGGCATGCCGTGCTGCTGCGCCATCTGCTGCTGGGCCATCATCTGCTGCTGGGCCATCATCTGGGCCATCCCGAAGCCCATCCCCATCCCGGCGCCGGCCATGGCGGTCCCGCCCCCCTCGCCGCCCTTCGCCATCCCTTCCCCCGCGCCCATCATCGCCTTGCCCATCGCGAGCTGCTGGTACCCGCCGAGTCCGCCCGCCATCCGCACGTAGGCGGCGTCCTTGAGCAGCCGCTTCAGCTCCCGCTCGTCCTCCTCCTTGATCGAGACGACGAAGTTGCCGATGCGGATCACCTGCACGCCGTAGCTCTCGACGTGCCGGGCCACCGCCTTGATCACCTCTTCCTCGATCTCCTCGGTGTATGCGCCGGAGGTGACGTCGAGCAGCGGCCACTTCTGCTTCACCAGCAGTTCGGCGATCCGATCCCGGATCGTCTTGAGGAACAGGTCCCGGAACCAGCCGACGAACGACTCGTTGTCGACCTTCGCCATCCCCGCCAGCCCGACGATCAACCGCTCGGGCTGCACGACCCGGAACGAGAAGTCGCCGTGGACCATCGTCTCCACGGCCATCCCCGTCTTCGGGTCCTCCTGGCTTCCGATCCGCCCGCCGAACTTGACGCTCGGGATTTCCCGGATCGAGACGAAGAACACCTCGGCCTTGAAGACGTTGCCGCCGGTGAACGAATCGACCAGGTTGGAGAGGAACGGGATGTTCGACGAATCGAGGGTGTGGCGGCCGGCGCGCAGCGTGCCCACCACCTGGCCGTCGCGGAAGAAGACGCCGACCTCGTCCGCATCGACGGTGAGCTGCGAGTACATCGGCACCGTCTCGTCCGGATGCTTGTAGATGATGAACTGCTTCGCCTCGTCGGGGCGAGCGATCATCATCTCCTTCACGCCGCGCTTGATGAAACCGAGCACCATCTCCGCTCTCCTTCCCCCCCGGCCTGTCCCGGAGGCGACGGGGACAAAGCATACGGGCCCGGCCCCGCAGCGTCAACCGGAGTTCCAGCCCTCGCCAGGGCCTCGGACAAGGTCCTCGGCCGCGTCGGCGAGGGTCGCGCCCGAGCCGATGCGCGGGGGGTCCGGGGGGGGACGCAGAGGCCGCGCCTGGGAAGCCGCCGAATTCCGGCAGATGTGCGGCCGGGCGGTCCCCCCCGGGTGAACGGATACGCTGAACGCGGGCATCGGCCGGTTCCTGCAAGGCGCGGGTGGCCGGCCCGGCGCAGGGAGCAAGGCCTCCGGCCCGGCGTCCCGCGCCGGCCGGGTGTCCGGGTGTCTCGCGGGCGGGGCGACGTCGATCAGAGCAGGACCACGTCTTCGATGCAGCAGCCCACCGAACAGTAGTACCCGGCCGGGCAGTCGAGGGTCGTCTCGCAGGGGGTGACGCCCGGGTCGCACGCCGGCGGTGTGTCGGAACACTCCGGCGGCAGGTCGGCGATCGTCATCCCCGGGCACAGCTCGCAGTCTTCCGGCACGCACGGGTTGCCGCAGTCCGTCGTCGGCGTGCACGGCGGGCAGTAGGCCGGATCGGCGATCCGGTCCAGCGTGCAGTCCGGGGCGATGGCCGGGTTCGTGTAGACCGTGTACGGCGTGCCATCGACCCAGATCTGGCAGCAACCGAAGCAGTCGCACCCCGGCGTCGTCCCCGGCATGCAGAACTCGATGCACTCGGCGGACAGTTCGCAGTCGGTGATCGGGTTGAACCTGTGGGCCAGGTCCGCGGGACAGGCCGCGCCCAGGATGCAGCAGGTGTGGAACTGGCAGCCGTCGTCCCCTCCCCCGCTGTTGCCGTCGAAGAAGCAGTCCTGCCACCGCCTATCCTGGTTGTCACCGGGGATGCCGGTCGCGAAGCTCGCCTCGTCGTTATCGGCCGACGACGAGCAGTGCGGGTCGAAGCCGTCCACGAACGTGTCTCCGTCGTCGTCGATGCAGTTCGAGCACTGCGTCGTTCCGCACGCGGCGCCGTCGGGCAACACCTCCGGGACGTCCGCCGTGTCGCCGGGGTCGAGCGGCGTGTCGGCCGGCGTCTCGGCCGGCGTCTCGGCGGGCGTGTCCGTCGGGGCATCGGCCTCCGCGCCGACGTCGCCGGGGGGCACGTCGCCGTCCGGCGGTTCGACCGAACTGTCTCCCCCGCAGGCGGCCGCCAGGGAGACCCCGGCCGCGAGCGCGAACCACGAGCAGGCCCGGTGCGTGCGGTTCATGTCGAGTCCCTCCTTCCGGGATGATTGCCTCACCGCACCCGAAGTTTACGCGATCCGGGCCGTCCGGGCCACCCGGCGGCCCCCGCTCGGACCGCGACGGCGGGTCGGGCGAACCTGCCAGTGGCGCACCCTAGCGCGCCGCGCCGCTCCGCGGGTCGATCGCGTCGCGCAGCCCCTCGCCCACCAGGTTGTACGCCGTCACGGTGACGAAGATCGCCAGGCCGGGGAACAGGGTGAGCCACCATTTCCCTTCGTGGGCGAACGCCTGGGTGAGCAGTTCGCCCCAGCTCGGCGTCGGCGGCGGGGTGCCGAACCCGAGGAACGACAGCGCGCTCTCCAGCAGGATCGCGCCGGCGACGCCGAAGGTCGCCGAGACCAGCACCGGGCCCATCGCGTTCGGCAGGATGTGACCGAACAGGATCCGCCGGGGGGGCAGTCCCAGCGCCCGGCCGGCGAGGACGAACTCGGCCGAGCGGAGGCGGAGCACCTCCCCGCGGACCAGCCTTGCGACGTCGGTCCAGCGCGTCAGTCCGATCACGACCATGATCTGCAGGATCGAGGCGCCGGGCAGCAGCCCCTGGATCACGAGCACGAAGAAGAACGCCGGGAACGCCATCAACGTCTCGACCGCGCGGGACACTCCGGCATCGATCCAGCCGCCGTAGAACCCGGCGAGCGCGCCGAGCAGCACGCCGATCAGGACGTACAGGCCGACGGCGACGATCCCGACCGACAGCGAGACGCGGGTGCCGTGCACCAGCCGCGCCAGCACGTCGCGGCCCCGGTCGTCGGTGCCGAGCCAGTGGTCGCCGGAGGGGGCTTCGAGGGGTGCGATGCGGCCGTCGGCCTTCGACTGCAGCGGCCCGTACGGCACCAGCGGCAGGACCGCCCAGTCCTCGCCGCGGACCATCGTCCGGCGCAGCACGTCGTTGGTGAGCGGCCGCAGTTCGGGGTAATCGATCAGGTTCGGGAACGGGTAGTGTTCGCCCCGGTACTTGAGCCAGATCGGGCGGTCGGAGGCGAGGAAGTCGGCGCCGAGGGCCACGAGGGCCAGGAGCGCGATCACGACGAGCCCCGCCCGGTTCCAGCCGGACCGCCAGAATCCGCGCCAGGCCGAGTGCCCGCGGCGGCGGCGCGCCGGGCCGGGCGCGGCGTCCGCTCTCCGGCGCCACGGCCCGGGAAGACGGCGCACGAGGCGCTCGGCGGCGCCGCGCACGGCGACAGCGGCGGAACGCAGGCGCGACGGCAGGCTCATCCGCCCCCTCCGCGATCCGCCGCCTCCGGGCCTTCCACACCGCGCGTCATTCGCGGATCGATCACGGCATACAGGATGTCCGAGAGCAGCAGACCGACCATCGTCAGCAGGGCGGAGATGACCGAGACGGCCAGGATCCAGTTGTAGTCGCGCGCTCGGATCGCCTCGAACGTCTCCAACCCCATCCCCTCGATGTTGAAGATGCGCTCGATCACGACCGAACCGCCGATGAGGTAGGGGATCTGGAGTCCGAGCAGGGTGACGATCTGGATCAGCGCGTTGCGCAGGGCGTGGTTCCAGATCACCCGCGCGCGGGAGAGACCCTTGGCGCGCGCCGTGCGGACGAAGTCCTGGCGCAGCACGTCCAGCATCGCCACGCGCTGGTAGCGCGAGAGTGCCGCGAGCGAGCCGTAGGTGAGGCAGAGGACGGGCAGCACCATGTGCCAGGCGGTGTCGGCCCACTGCCGCCAGACCGGCCAGGCCTCCCAACCCTCGCTGTGGAGTCCGCGCAGGGGGAACCAGTCGAAGTGCCCCAGACCGGTGAAGTAGCGGATCGCCAGGGTGGCGACCCAGAACGACGGCAGCGAGTAGAGCACGAACAGCGCGAACGTCACGATGCGTTCCGAGCGGCGGCCGGCGCGGAGCGCGGAGAAGACGCCGAGCGGGACGGCGAGCAGGTAGGCGAGGAACGTGGCGGTGAGCGAGAGGAGCAGGGTCACCGGCAGTTTCTGCTTGAGTTTCTCGAGGACCGGGCGGCCGTCGCGGGACGACTCGCCGAAGTCGAGGGTGGCCAGGCGGGCGATCCACTTGGCGAAGCGGGTTTCGGTGAGCGCGCCGAGCAGGTGTTCCTCGTTGGACAGCTCGACGTACTCCAGCCGGTGCAGCCACCACCACCCCAGCCAGTCGTCGAGTACCCGGCGCCGCTCGGCGTACGGCTGTTCCGGGTCGTAGACCACCTGCCGTCCCGTCGCCGCCGCCACGCGCTCGACCAGGCGCAGCGTGGCGGCATCGGGCGGCAGGTCCTCGAACAGGGGGATGATCTGCGCCAGGGCGAACGTGTCCAGCCGGCGCAGTTCCGCCGCGGCGTGGGGGTTGTCCCGGTCGAGCAGGGACAGCGCGAGGCGGCGGGCGCGTCCGGGCTTGAAATCGAGGTAGTACTGCTCCCAGAAGTCGCGCCACGCCTCGAGCGGGGACTCGCCGCGGGCGATCTCGTCCGCCACCCCCATCCGCTGGGCGACCTCGGCCAGGCCTTCCAGGGCCACCGAGCGGGCCGCTTCCGGGAGCGTCTCGAGCCGCGGGACGATGTAGGCGAGGCCGGCGGCGCCCACGCGGGCGATCGCGCGCACCTGCTCGGCCCGGCGCGCCGGGTCACCCAGTTCGGCGACCAGCGTGCGCATCCGGCGCTTGAGGTCGACGATCTCGGTGTTGAGGAACAGGGGCAGGTCGAGGAAGTACGCCCGGCGGAACGTTTCCACGGCGTCGTCGGAGAGCGCGCCGCGCGAGGTCTCGCCGCCCAGTTCCGCCTGCACCGGGTCGCCCGGGGCCAGGTGAATCAGGGCGAAGGTGACCAGCGCCACGCCCACCAGCGCGGGGATCATGCGGCCGAGGCGCCGCAGGGCGTAGCGGATCACGGCGTTCCCTCCGCCCGCCAGCCGATCGCGGCGAGCTGGAACCATTCGAGCGACGGCCGGGCGCCGACCAGCTCCCGCCGCACCAGCGACACCTGGAGGGGGGAGAAGGTGAAGGCATAGGGCTGCTGTTCGTGCACGATCCCGGCCAGCTCCCGGAACATCGCGTTGCGCCGTCCGTCGTCCAGCACGCTCCGCGCCTCCTCGACCAGGCGGTCGGCGCGCGGGTCGCTCCACAGCCCGTAGTTCTGCGCTCCGTCGGTGTGGAACACGCCGTAGTAGTCGTTCTCCCAGCGCAGGCTCCACATCACGCTGGCGACGTCGAAGTCGTGCTTCCGGCACCGTTCGGAGAAGACGGACCAGTCGAGCACGGCGATCTCCATCCGGAGGCCGGCGGCCGCCAGGTCCTGCTGCACGATCGTGGCCATCTGCTGCAGGGTCCGGGACTGGGCGGCGACCAGGAAGGTGAACGAGAACGGCAGCCCGGCGCGGTCCAGCCAGCCGTCGCCGTCGTGGTCCGTCCACCCCGCCTCGGCCAGCAGGCGCCGCGCCGCGGCGGGGTCGTACGGCAGCGGCGTGAGGGCCGGGTCGTAGGCGGGATGGCCCGGCGGCCAGGGTTGGCTCACGACCCGGGAGAGGCACCGTTCGAGCGAGCAGCGGATCGCCTCGCGGTCGATCAGCATCGTCACCGCCCGGCGCACGCGCGGGTCCGTGAACGGCGGGCGCCGCGTGTTGTAGGCCCAGAACGCGTAGTCGGGCGTTTCCAGCAGCACGGGCGCGAAGCGCTGCACGAGGGCGTCGTCCGCGAGGTACTCCTCCAGCTGGTCGGCCGTCACCCGCGGCAGGAGGTCGATGTCCCCGCGCCGGGCCATCTGGAACGCCACGGTCCGGTCGCGCACGACGCGGAACTGCACCTCGTCCAGCGGCGGGGCGGACCCCCACCAGTCCGGGTTGCGCCGGAGCACGATCCGGTCGCCGGTCGTCCACTCGGCGAACCGCCAGGGCCCCGTGCCCACGGGCGCGCGGTTGGCCGGATGGCCGTTGAGGTCGCCCGTGGCGTAGACGTGCCGCGGCAGGATCGGCACGAAGCCGATCGTCTCGAGCAGCAGGAAGTAGGGGCGATCGCTCCGCAGCTCCACCTCGAGCGGCCCGGTGGCCCGGACCGACCGGACCATCTCCAGGTCGCCGCGCAGCGAGTCGGCGGTGACGGACGGGTCGAACAGGCGGTCGAAGGTGAACTCCACGTCGGCCGCCGTGAGCGGCGTGCCGTCGTGGAACCGCACGCCGGGCCGCAGGTGGAACCGGTAGACCAGCCCGTCTTCCGACACCTCGAACCGTTCCGCCAGTTCCGGGACGATCGCCCGCGTCCACGGGTCCGGCCGGACGAGCGCTTCGAAGACGGAGTGGCCGACGATGCGGCGCATCCAGGCGTCCGAGCGCACGAGCGGGTTGAGGTGCGGCGGTTCCGCATCGATGTGGACGACCAGCCGCCCGCCCCGCCGCGCCGGCCCCGCCT
>JAAZOP010000497.1 GCA_012797735.1 Myxococcales bacterium | reverse complement strand
GGCCGAGGCGGAGGCTGTTGAGGACGACGGTGAGGCTGGAGAGGGCCATGGCGGCGGCGGCGAGGGCGGGGTGGAAGTCGCGGAGGGCGGGGGGCAGGGCGGTGAGGCCGTGGAGGGCGCCGGCGGCGGCGGGGATGAGGGTGACGTTGTAGGCGAAGGCCCAGAACAGGTTCTGGCGGATGACGTTCCAGGTGGCGCGGGAGAGGGCGACGGCGCGGGGGACGCCGAGCGGGTCATCGCCGGCGAGGGAGACGCCGGCGGCCTCGGCGGCGGCCTCGGTGCCGCCGCCGACGGCGATGCCGACGTCGGCGGCGGCGAGGGCGGGAGCGTCGTTGAGTCCGTCGCCGACCATGGCGGTGCGTTCGCCGCGTTCGCGCGCCTCGCGGAGGACGCGTTCCTTGTCCTGGGGCAGGACTTCGGCGTGGACGTCCTCGATGTCGAGGGCGCGGGCGGCGGCGCGGGCGGCGGCGGCGGTATCGCCGCTGAGGAGGCGGACGCGGAGGCCCTGGGCGCGAAGGGCGCGGACGGCGGGGGCGGCGCCGGGTTTCGGTTCATCGGCGAGGGCGGCGAGGCCGGCCCAGCGGTCTTCGATCACGACGCCGGCGACGGTGCGGCCGGTGGCGGCGAGTTCGGCGGCGCGGCGGTCGAGGGGTGGGGGTGGGGGTGTGGTGGAGGCGGCGAGCCAGGCGAGGGAGCCGACGCGGACGGTGCGGCCGGCGACGAGGCCTTCGACGCCGCGGCCCGGGGCGGCGCGGACGTTTGCGGGTTCGGGGAGGGCGCCGTGGCGTTCGCGGGCGGCGGCGGCGATGGCGCGGGCCGCGGGGTGTTCGGAGGCGGTATCGAGGGCGCCGGCGAGGAGGAGGGCGTCGCCGGGGGCGTCGCCGGCGGGGATCCAGTCGGTGAGGGCGGGCCGGCCGCGGGTGAGGGTGCCGGTCTTGTCGAAGAAGACGACGGTGACGTGGCGGAGGGTCTCGAGGGCGGCGCCGTCGCGGAACAGGATGCCGAGGCGGGCGGCGGCGGCGGTGCCGGTGACGATGGCCATCGGGGTGGCGAGGCCGAGGGCGCAGGGGCAGGCGACGACGAGGACGGCGACGAGGCGGAGGAGGGCGGGGGCGAGGGAGCCGCCGAGGGTCCACCAGAGGATGAAGGTGGCGGCGGCGACGGCGACGATGGCGGGGACGAACCAGGCGGAGACGCGGTCGGCGAGGCGCTGGATCGGGGCCTTGGTGGCCTGGGCGCGGCGGACGAGGGCGACGATGCGGGCGAGGGTGGAGTCGGGGCCCACGGCGGTGGCGCGGACGAGGAGTCGGCCGTCGAGGTCGACGGTGCCGCCGTGGACGGCGTCTCCCGGGGCGCGATGGACGGGGGTGGCCTCGCCGGTGAGCATGCTCCGGTCGACACCGGCCTCGCCTTCCTCGACGACGCCATCGACGGGGATGCGTTCGCCGGGGCGGACGGCGACGAGGTCGCCCGGGCGGAGGACGTCCGGGGGGACGTCGCGTTCGACGCCGGGGCGGAGGCGGAGGTGGGCGACGGCGGGGGTGAGTTCGAGGAGTTTGCGGATCGCGTCGGAGGCGCGGCGTCGCGCGGAGGCTTCGAGGAGCTTGCCGAGGCGGATCAGGGTGACGATCGCGGCGGAGGTTTCGAAGTAGACGTGGTGGCCGAGGCCGGGGAGGAGGAGGACGGCCCAGGAGAAGGCGAAGGCGGTGGTGGAGCCGAGGGCGACGAGGACGTTCATGTCGGCGGAGCGGTGGCGGAGGGCGGCGAGGGCGCCGCGGTAGAAGGCGAGGCCGGTGTAGAACTGGACGGGGGTGGCGAGGATCCCGAGGAGCCAGGCGACCCAGGGGGCGTGGGACCAGGGGCCGAGGAGATCGAGGTCGCGGCCCATGCCGAGGAGGACGAGGGGGACGGTGCAGGCGAGGCCGACGGCGAAGGCGCGTCGTTCGCGGCGCAGATCGGCGGCGCGCGCGGTGCGTTCCTCGTCGTCGGTCGTGCGGTCGGGCCGGGGGAGGACGGCGCGGAAGCCGGCGCGGGCGACGGCGGCGGCGAGGGCGGGGAGGTCGGCGCGGTCGGCGTCGTAGACGACGGTGGCGGTCTCGGAGGCGAGGTTGACCGCGGCGTCCTCGACGCCGGGGACTTCGGAGCGCAGGGTGCGTTCCAGGCGCAGGGCGCAGTTGGCGCAGGACATGCCGAGGACGGGGAGCTGGACCTGGCGGCGGTTCATGGGCCGCGCTCCGCGCACGGACGCCCCGAGGGAGGAGGGGCGGAGCGTCCGGTGCTCGGCCAACGTAGCACCGGCCGGCGGGATGTCAGGTGGGATCGGGGGCGCGGGGCGAGGGTCGGTCGTCAAGGGTGGCGGCGGCGGCGGCGGCGGTCGGGACCACGGCCACGGCAGCGAGCGCGGGGGCGCTCACGCTCACGATCACGATCACGACCACGACCACGATCACGATCACGGATCAGGGGGCGAGCGCGCTCACGCTCACGCTCACGCTCACGGATCAGGGGAGCGAGATTACGGGGACCGGGGATCAGGAGGCTTTCCAGTGGCCGTGGAGGTTGCAGTACTCGCGGGCGGTCAGGGTGATGCCGGCCTCGACGGGGGGGAAGGCAGCCTCGGGCTTGTCGCCGGGCTTGAGGTACTTGCGGTAGATCCGTTCGCCGGCGATCAGCTCGATCCACTGGATCCAGTGCTTCTCTTCCATCGGGTGGGCGACGCTGCCGACCTTGACGGTGACGCCGGCGGCGGAGCGTTCGATGACGGGGACGTGCTTCTCCTTCGCGGCGTCGACGGTGTTTTCGGTCTGGAGTTTCATCGGTTCGCCGCAGCAGACGAGGGTTCCGCCGCCGGCGTGGAGGACCTCGACGATGTTGCCGCACACGCTGCACCGGTAGACTTCGTTTCGACTGATCATCTCTTCTCTTCTCCTTCCGCGCGCCGGTCTGGTGGCGCGCGATCCGTGCCGCCGTCGGGCGGGCTATGGCAGTTTGGCCAGGGCGGCGAGGGCCGCCGCGTAGTCGGGTTCGGCGGACAGTTCGGGAACGATCTGGAGGTGGCGGATCACGCCTTCGCGGTCGAGGACGAGGACGGCGCGGGCGAGGAGGCGCAGTTCGCGGATCAGGAGGCCGTAGGCGGAGCCGAAGGAGGCGTCGCGGTGGTCGGAGAGGGTGCGGACGTTCCGGGCGCCGGCGGCGCCGCACCAGCGTTTCTGGGCGAAGGGGAGGTCCATGCTGATGGTGAGGACGGGGGTGTCGGGCCCGAGTCGTTCCGCCTCGGCGTTGAAGCGTCGGGTCTGGAGGTCGCAGGTGGGGGTATCGAGGGACGGGACGACGGAGAGGACGACGTTGCGGCCCCGGAAGTCGGAGAGGGAGACGGGGTGGAGGTCGTTGTCGAGGGCGGTGAAGTCGGGGGCGCGGTCGCCGACCTGCAGGGACGGTCCGACGAGGGTCAGGGGGTTGCCGTGGAGCGAGACGATGCCTTTGCGTTCGGTCATGGGGGATGCCTTTCCTGCTACCAGTTCTCGGCGAGCAGTTCGAAATGCGCCTGCGGGTGGTTGCAGGCGGCGCAGACCTTGGGGGCCTCGGGTCCTTCGTGGATGTAGCCGCAGTTGCGGCAGCGCCAGACGACGGGCTTGTCCTTCTTGAACACGGTTCCGGTCTGGACGTTCTTGAGGAGGCCGCGGTAGCGCCGTTCGTGTTGCGCCTCGGCGACGGCGACGGCGCGGAACACCGCGGCGATGGCGGGGAAGCCTTCCTCGTCGGCGATCCGGGCGAACTCGGGGTACATCTTGCTGTGTTCGTAGAGCTCTCCGTCGGCGGCGTGGGCGAGGTTCTCGGCGGTGGTGCCGGTCTTGCCGGCGGGGAAGGCGCCGGTGATCTCGACTTCGCCGCCTTCGAGGAAGCCGAAGAAGCGTTTGGCGTGTTCCTTCTCCTGGTCGGCGGTTTCCTGGAACACGTCGGCGATCTGGACGAACCCTTCCTTGCGCGCGGCGCTGGCGGCGTAGGTGTAGCGGTTGCGCGCCTGGGATTCGCCGGCGAAGGCGGCGAGCAGGTTCTTCTCGGTGCGGGTGCCTTTCAAGCTCTTCATCCGTACTACCTCCTTCGAGTCGCGGGCGGGGATGGTGGCCGCCCGTCGTTCGCGGAATCCGGCCTAGGGAGTGTCGGGGGTATCATCGGTGCGCCTTCCTGTCAAACGCGGGGCGTTCCGAGGTTCACGGCTGGCGGTGGAGCTGCGAGGTCTCGCCGAGTTCGCGGGTCGAGCGGAGCACCTCGCCGTGGATGCCGATCGTGGTGACCTGGAGTGGGACCGGGCGGCCGGCGTCCGCGCGGGCGCGGCGGACGAGCCGTTCCAGGCCGGCGCAGCAGGGGACTTCCATCTGGACGACGTGGAGCGAGCGGACGCCGGCCTCGGCGAGGATGCGGGTGAGCTTTTCGAGGTACGGTCCGGTGTCGTCGAGTTTGGGGCAGGCGATGGTGAGGGCGTGGTCGCCGAGGAAGCGGTCGTGGAAGTCGCCGACGGCGAAGGCGGTGCAGTCGGCGGCGAGGAGCAGGTCGGCGTTGCGGAGGAAGGGGGCGTGGGGCGGGACGAGGTGGAGCTGGACCGGCCAGTGGCCGAGGGCGGAGGGCGGCCGGCCGGCGGCGGCATCGGAGGCGGCGGGGGCGCAGCAGGGGGACGCGGCGGCGCGGAAGTCGCGGACGGCGGCGCCGGGGCAGCCGGCGGCGTGGTGGTCGTGGGCGGCGGCGGTCGAAGCGGCGTGGGCCGGGTGGTGCGGCGGCGGGTTGTGGGGTTGGCCGAGGCGCCGGAGGTGTTCGCGCACGGCGTCCTCGTCGAAATCTTCGGCTTCGCGTTGTTCGATCGTGAGGGCGCCCTGGGGGCATTCCCCGATGCAGGCGCCGAGGCCGTCGCAGTAGGCGTCGGCGACGAGGCGCGCCTTGCCATCGATGATGGCGATCGCTCCTTCGGCGCAGGCGAGGACGCACTGGCCGCAGCCGTCGCATTTCTCCTCATCGATCCGGATCACGTTTCGGGTGCTCGGCATCCTTCCGTCCTTTCGCGCACCGTCCGGCGGTGTCTCGCGCGGTCCGGGTAGCCACATCCGTGCCAGGCGGGCGTTGCGGTTGGCAGTGGGGGCAGGCGTAGGTGCTGCGTTGTTGTTGGGTGAAGCGGACGATGGCGGTGCCGCAGTGCGGGCAGGGGCGGCCGAGGCGGCCGTAGACGGCGAGTTCTCGAGCGAAGCGGCCCGGGCGGCCGGCGGGGTCGGCGAAGTCGGAGAAGGTGGTGCCGCCGAGGCGGATCGCGTGTCGGAGCACGGATTGGACGGCGTGGTGGAGGCGTCGGATCTCGGCGGGGCGCAGCGATCCGGCGAGGCGGCGGGGGTGGAGTCGGGCGTGGAAGGCGATTTCCGAGGCGTAGATGTTCCCGATGCCGGCGAGGCGGTCCTGGCGCAGGAGCCAGGGCTTGAGTTCCTGGCGGCTGTGGGCGAGGAGGCGGGCGAGGCGGTCTGGGGTGCAGCGGCGGGAGAGCGGTTCCAGTCCGGGGGTCGGGGCGGTACAATTTTCCGGGAGGAAGCGGAGGGTGCCGAAGCGGCGCGGGTCGAGGAAGAGGAGGAGGCCCTGGTCGAAGTGGAGGCGGGCCCGCAGGTGCCTCGTCTCGGGTGGTGTCTCGCCGTCCGCGAGCCAGACGAGACGTCCGGTCATCCGGAGGTGACACAGGAGGGTGATGCGGTCGGGGTGGTGGAACCGGACGGCGATCTGCTTGCCCAGCCGGCGCACGGTGGCGACGGGGTGGCCGAGGGCGGGTCGCGGGTCGGTCTGTTGGAGGCGGGGGTCGAGGAGTTCGACGCGGAGGAGGGTGCGGCCGCGGAGTCGCGGGGCGAGGCGACGCGCGACCGATTCGACCTCGGGGAGTTCGGGCATGTCCGGAGGCTAGTCCCTGCGGCCGGCGCGCGCGTGGCGTGCGAGTTCGTCTTCGGCCATGCGGCGCAGGCGGTAGGCCATGTCGCGGAGGGTGCCGTAGAGGATGGCGCAGTCGGCGTCGCGGTGGTCGCGGTCGCCGTCGTCGGCGAG
>JAAZOP010000496.1 GCA_012797735.1 Myxococcales bacterium | reverse complement strand
GGCGCGGCGGCGCGCGCGGCGGCCGCGCGGTTCCGTTCGTCCTGCAGGAGCGTCTCCAGCACGGCGACGCGGCGCGAGAGGTCTTCGATGCGCTGGGCGTCGGCCGTCCGTTGGCGGGAGGTCTCGTCGAGCTGGTGGAGGATGCGGTCGACGGTGGGATCGTCGCCGGCGCGGCCGGTGGTGCCCGCGCAGGCGGCGCTTCCGCCGAGCAGCAGGGTTGTGGCGAGCACGAGCCGGGGGACGGGTGGGGATCGGGTGTTGCCGCCAGGCTGCATCGTCGTCCTCCTCGGACCGCCGCGAGGGGCGTCCGGCGACAGGTCCTCGATCCGGATCGTATCGGGAGCGGATCGATCGGGTCAAAAAAGCGGCAGGCGGCGGAAGGGGCGAGGCGCCTTGCGTGTTGCGACTCCGGGGCCCTATGATGGCCCCGCGCGGCGGGGGCGCGGCGGAAGGAGCACGACGTTGATCCAGGGGATGCGGGACGGGAGTTGGCGGGTCCGACTGGCGCACGAGCGGGTGGTCGTGTCGCTGGTGGTGGCCGTGGTGCTCGGGTTGACGCTGACGCAGGGCTGGCGCAGCGGGCTGGCCCAGCGGATCGAGACCCTGGGCGGCGTCCCGCCGGCGCGGGCGGAGGCGCCGCCCTACGAGCTGGCCAAGCTGCGGGTGTTCAACCGGGTGCTGTTCCACGTCACCTACGAGTACGTCGACCCGCGGCGGGTCGAGCCCAAACGGATGCTGCTCGGGGCGCTGCAGGCGATCGAGGAGGCGGTGCCCGAGGTGATGGTCAGCCCGGTCGAGGAGGGCAAGGCGGTCGAGGTGCGGATCGGGGCGGAGAGCGAGCGGTTCGTGGTGGACGACGTCGATTCGCCCTGGCGCCTGGCGGCGCGGATGTACTCGATCGTGCGCTTCCTGTCCGGCAAGTTCGTCAGTCGCGCGGCGATCGAGAAGCCCGAGGAGGTGGAGTACGCGGCGGTCAACGGCATGCTCCATACGCTCGACCCCCACACCTCCCTCCTCACCCCGGAGGCCAACCGGGAGATGCGGATGGCGACGCAGGGACGGTTCGGCGGCATCGGCATCAACATCGGCGTGCGGGACAACCGCCTGACGGTGATCCGTCCCATCCCCAACACGCCCGCGGCGCGCGTCGGCCTGAAGGCGAACGACCACATCATCACGATCGATGGCGAGTCCACGATCAACATGGACATCGACGATGCGGTGTCGAAACTGCGCGGACCGGAGGGGACGCGGGTGGTGATCGAGGTGGAGCGCGAGGGAGAGCCGCGCCCGCTGCGGTTCGAGATCACCCGGGCGATCATCCCGATCGAATCGGTCAAGTGGGCGATGCTGGAGGACGGCGTCGGCTACATCCAGATCGACCAGTTCACCCGCACGACCGCGGCCGACGTGTCGCGGGGGCTCGACCGCCTGCGTCGCGACGGCATGCGCCGCCTCGTCCTCGACCTGCGCGACGACCCCGGCGGCGTGCTGGAGAGCTCCGTGGAACTGGCCGACCTGTTCCTGCGCAGCGGCACGATCCTCACGACGGCCGGCAACGATCCGAGGGAGAACTCCGTCGAGAACGCCCACGCCGCGGGCACCGAGCCGGACTACCCGCTCGTCGTGCTGGTCAACGGCGGTTCCGCCAGCGCCTCCGAGATCGTCGCCGGCGCGCTCAAGAATACCGGCCGCGCCGTGCTGGTCGGGCGCCGCACGTTCGGCAAGGGGTCCGTGCAGGCGATCCACGAGTTCGAAGACGATTCGGCCCTCAAGATCACGATCGCCCAGTACCTCACCCCGGGCGACATCTCGATCCAGGGCGTCGGGATCCAGCCCGACGTCGAGACGCTGCCGATGGTGTTCGATGCCAAACGGATGGACCTCTATCCGTCCGAGCCGCAGTGGAGCGAGGCGGATCTCCAGGCGCATCTCTCCAGCGACCGCGTCGTGCGGGAGCAGAAGCCGGCGTTCACCGCCCGCTACTTCCAGGCGCGCGAGGAGAACCCGGACCTGCCGGAGGACGACCGCGCCCCCGCGCCGGAAGGGTGGATCCGCCTCGAGCCGAGCCGCGAACTCTGGAAGGTCGATTTCGAGATGCAGCTCGCGCGCCGCATCGTCGCCAGCGCCAGCGACCCGGGCCGCCGCCGGATCATCGCCGAGATCGGCCCGCTGCTCGAACGGGTGCAGAACGAGGAGGATGCCAAGCTCGAGGAGGCGATGCGCGGGATCGGACTCGACTGGTCCCGCGGCGAACCGCCCGCCCCCGGCACCCCCGTCCGGCTCACCACCGTGCTCAACGACGGCCAGCCGCTCGGACCCTACCACCAGGGCGAGAAGGTCCAGTTGCGGTTGCGCGTCCGCAACGACGGGAACCTGACCTTGACGAGACTGCGCGCCGTCACCGACTCCGACGACCCGGTGTTCGACGACCTCGAGTTCCCCTTCGGCCGGCTGGCGCCCGGGGCCGAGGCGACCTGGACCGTCGAGACGAAGGTTCCCGAGCATGCGGTCCGGCGCGTGGACCCCGTGAAGTTCGAGTTCGCCGCGGAGGGCGAGCCGTCCATCGATCCGGTGGAGTTCCGCATCGAGTTGACCGACGCCGGACACCCGTTGTTCGCCTACGGCGTCTCGGTCGCCGACGACGTCTCGGGGAACGGCGACGGCCGGATCCAGCGCGGCGAGACGGTCCGCCTGGTGATCGATGTCGAGAACCGCGGCGACGCCCCGGCTCTCGACCCCGTCGCCGCCATCCGCAACAAGTCCGGCGAGTTCGTCTTCATCCGCACCGGACGCGCCAAGCTCGGCCCGATCGACCCCGGCCGCTCGGCCACCGCCGCGTTCGAACTGGAGTTGAAGGAGCCGTACGCGGAGCCGGAGTTCACGCTGGAGTTCAGCATCACCGACTTCGAGACGCGGGACTTCGTCGCGGAACGGGTCGAGTTCCCCGTGGCGGGGCCGCCGCAGGAAGAACCCCAGGCGCGTCCCGGCACCGCACAGCCCCGTTCCGTGCCGCTCGAACTCCGCGAAACCCCCGCCGACGACGGCCGCATCGTCGGCCGGCTCGACGCCCCCGCCCGCCTCTCCCGCACGCACGTCCTGCCGGGATGGGTGCGCGTGGCCCTGGCCGACGGACACGCGGGCTGGGTCCGCGAGGACGCGGTGCGGGCGGCAGGCGGCAACCCGGCGCAGGCGGTGACGTTCGTGGCGGCGCCCGGCAACGTCCAGCCGCGCTTCGCCGGCCTCGAAGCGCCGCTGGCGGTGCGGGGCGAGACCGGGGAACTGCGCGGGCTGGTCGAGGACGACACGCCGATTCTCGACCTGCAGGTGTTCGTCGGCGACGCCAAGGTGTTCTACGAGAACTACCGCAGGACCTCCGTGAACCGGGTCGAATTCTCGGTGCCGCTCCCGCTGCGCCCAGGGTCGAACGACGTCCGGGTCTTCGTGCGGGAGGCCTCGGAAGTGACGACCTGGCGCGGCCTGTGCGTCCGGCGCGACGGGCCCAACGGCGAGACGCTGGCCACCGAGAAGAACCCGTTGAGCGACGACCTGTTCGCGGACTAGCTGCGCCCACGCCCGACGTCCGCCTGGACCGTTCGAGGCGGAGCCTCGCAGGCCGAACCCTCAACCTCCGACCTCGGACTCCTCGACTCGAATCTCCGGTCCCTCCGGAGTCGGCAGTCTTTCCGTGCCGGGCCGCCGCGTCCGCGCTATTCTTCCGCTCGGAGGGTCATCGCCATGCGGCACCGAAGCTCCTTCTGGACGTACGTTGCGGTCCTCGCGCCGCTCCCGGCCTGCTACTCGTCCGGCGGCGCGGGCGACGACGACGGGACGGACGGACCGCGCGACGAGGCGGCCGAGGTCGCACCGGACGACGCCCGCGGCGACGACGCGGCGACCGACGACGCTGCCCCCGACACCGCGTCGTGCTCGATCCCGCAGCACTGGGTCCGCACGACCCTCGCCATCGACCGGCTCGAGGACGCATCGGACGGCGCGGTGACGGTCGGGCAGACGGCGCGCGTCCTGGCGTGGGTCGATGTGGGGCCTCCCGGATGCCTCGAGCCGGGGCGCATCGACGTCGCGAGCGATCCGGCGGCGCACATCGCCACGATCGTCGTCGAGGGCTGGTCGAACGAGGACGCCGTCGCCGGGGCATGCCCGCCGGGCGAGCCGACGGCGATGTTCGTCGCGCTGCCCGGCCTCACCGCCGGGACCTGGACGGTGATGGACGGCTCCGCGGGCCCCGCGGGCGACCCGGCGACCATGACGCTCGAGATCCTGCCGTGCGACGCCGGCTGCGGCTGTCTCGGGCCGGCCCACACGATTCCTGCGGGCGGCGAGTGCACGTGGGACTGCGAGTGCGCGCCGCATCTGCAGTGCATCGGCTACTACACGATCGCCGGCACCACGGCGCGCACCTGTCGCCTGACCTGCAACGACGACCGCGACTGCCCGCGGCGCGAGATCTGCACGAGCTGGGACGACGGGCCGAGCGCGATCTGCGAGGGGCTCGGCGAGAGCCGGTGCACGCCGACCGGGAGCTGCGAGCCGGGCTACGGGTGCGACTGCGGCGACGGGGAAGGCATCCCGTGCATCTGCGCCCCGATGATGCCCGCCGACGGCGGGCCGTGCTGTCGGGACGAGGACTGCGCCCCGGGCCAGGACTGCGTGCAGCCCGAGCCGGAGGGGACCGCGTTCTGCGCCGTCCGCTGCACCGGGGACGGCGGCTGCCCGCACGGCTCCTTCTGCGCCGGCAGCGGCACCCCCCTCTCCGGGCTGTGCCTGACCTACGAGTGACGCGGGCGCCGGCGCCGGGGCGGCGGGTCGCCGACGGCCGCACGGCGTGCCGGAGGAACCCGTGCGGGTCGCCGCACACGCGCGTTCCCACCGCACGGCGAGGTGCGACGGCGAGGTGCGACACCCCTTGATCCGACCGTGGTTCTGGTGTACGGCCGGAGCCCGAGACGCCGGGGGGGCGTTCCGGGACAAGGGGGGCACGGAGGGACGCGGGACCGGTCGCGTCGGTCGCGGGGTCGTCGTCGGACGCCGCGAGGCATCGAGCGACATGGGGAGAACCGGGCCGGCGGGACGGCCGCCGCAGGCCGGACTTCCCGGACGCCCGGCGAGGAGGCAGGCAGATGAGAGCGCGGGTGCTGGTGGTGGACCACGAGGTGGCGGCGCGACGCCGGCTCGTCGCGGCGCTCGACAGGCTGGGGCTGGAGGGCGCCGAGGCGGCCGACGGGCTGGCGGCGCTGTACGCGGTGGAGCGGCAGGTCCGGGCCGGCGCGCCGTTCGGCGCCGTCGTCGCGCAGGCGGTCCTGCCCGACATCGATGGCGTCAAGCTGCTGGCGCTGCTGAAGAGCCGATATCCGGGCATCCGCGTGCTGGTGACGGCCCCGGCGGAGATGGCCGCCCCGACGGCCGACCTGGTGACCCGGTGGGGCGGTGACGCCTGCGTGCCGCAGCCGGTGGAGCCGGAGCGGCTGGCGGCGCAGGTGCGCGAGCTGACCGGAGCGAAGGGTGCGGACCCCGCCCGCGTCGCGCCCGGGGCCGGGCCGGCGCCG